>CAJYCI010000001.1 GCA_913428515.1 uncultured Gammaproteobacteria bacterium
ACGGCATCAGCTCTGCGCTCTCCAAGAGCTAAATTGTACTCTCTAGTGCCTCTTTCATCGGCATGCCCTTCGACTCTAACCCTGAGATACCTATTATCAGCCAACGCTGAAGCGTGCTTATTCAATTCAGCGTGCGCAGTCCTTCGGACTATGGCCTGGTCAAAATCGAACAGAAAAACACCTACGAGAGTCTCAGGAACCGCACGGCTTTGCGTACACGAGCCATCGAGACACACTTTTTGGTGCACAATTAGCTTCCCTGCCTCGACCCTTGGGGCAATTGGTTTATAGGTTTCTTGGGCTACCTTTTCTTCAATTAAATTCTCGGTGGATTCGGAGTATTTTGATTCCTGGCTTGCACAACCGATCAACAAAAACGCCAGTATGACAACTCCAAAAAACCTTTTTGTTCCTTGAAAACTCATTTTTTTCGCTCCTTTGTACTCACCCGAACACGAATATGGAAAGGAATTAAACCACAAATCGTCCTAACTTTTCACTAAACCACGAAAATATTCAGAAAATCGAAAGAGATTTAGTCGAGAACCTCAAATATCTTTTTCTTATTCGGCGACCAAGCAGGCTCGCGAACGTCTCCTGCCGATGAAGGCAGATTAAACTTGACCAAGCCATCAACCGAAACCGTCGCAAGAATACCTTCTTCGTTCCTTTGAGTTGCGTATATTACGAGGCTCCCATTTGGCGCGACACTAGGGGATTCGTCCAGGGAGGTTTCAGTTAAAACATTCAAAGTTCCCTTTTTAAGATCTAACATCGCAATATGAAAAACGCCATCTCTGCGATGAACCATGACTAAAGCACTCCCATCTTTTAACAAGCTCGCTTTGGCATTGTAATCACCTTCAAAAGTAAGTCTTTGTATCTGGAGATCCTCTAAACCAAGCTGATAAATTTGCGGTTGGCCTCCTCTATTTGAGGTAAAAATTATAGATTCTCCATCAGCGCTCCAGCTAGGCTCAGTGTCTATTCCATAATGGCGTGTAACCCTGCGGAGGTCTCGGGTTACCAAATCCAACAGGTAAATATCTGGGTTCCCGTCTTTTGACAAAACTAAAGCCAAGGTTTTGCCGTCAGGAGAGAATGCGGGAGCTCCATTCAAACCCGCGAACCTAGTAAGCACCTCGCGTTTATCGGTAGACAGATCGTGGAGAAAAACCCCCGGCCTTCCATCTAGCTCGAAAGACACATAGGCTACTGAGCCAGAATCTGGAGACCAAGTAGCTGACAAGATTGGTTCGTTTGATTCCAAAATCCTTTTTACTCCCCAGCCATCCGAATCTGCGATATTCAGAGCGTACAAGCGCTTGTCCTCCGCAAATTTTTCCGCCGTCACGTACATTATTTGAGTTGAGAAGGATCCCTCTGTTCCGGTAACGACCTCAAATATCTGATCACTGACGTAGTGAGCCATATCTCTTAACTCTTTTGGCAGTCCGTTGACTGTTCTACGACGAACCACCTCAGCTCTAGATACGTCAAAGATCTCAAAGTGAAGCCTTACTTCAACCTCGTTAGGTTCGAGGTGACCAAAGACCAAGTATTCTGCGCCGAGCATCCGCCAATCACGCACGAATATCTCTGACTCGTTTTCTGGGAAGCTCAACATATTTTCTTTTTTTAAAGGCTCAAATCGACCAGATATACTTAAGTCATTTGCAATAATTTGGTCTAATTTTGCAGGAGAATTTCTTTTCCCTTTCCACGCAAATGGAACCACCGCAATTTTAACCGCCTTATCAAGGCCCTGAGTGATCTCGATCCTCAACTCAGCATGAAGAAATACGAATGGGTAAAAACTGAAAAGGCATAAAAACAAACTTAATGAGTTTTTTCTGGTCATATTTATAATCTCAGATCATCAGGACGAAAAAGCAGAGTAAATTCTCGAAAACTTTTCTCAAACAAGAAATTATCTTCGGGCACTGGGAGGTTGCTTGCCCTAAAAACTGCCCTCACAGCTGAATTATCGAATGCCTCGTTACCACTCGACTCTTCAACACTGGCTTGCAAAACCTCACCCGTCGGCAACAAAACTACTCGCAAAACGCAACGCATCCCGTTTCTAGCAGTTGGTGGTCTCGACCATTTTCTTACAATTTGATCTTGTATGTTGGCTACATAGACGAGAACCTTATCGATTTCTATTTTTGCTTCCCAAAGCCTCTCTTCTTTCAGAAGCGCCCTGTCTAGATCGAAGAGGAAATCGCTGGGCATTTTTTTGTTTTTCGCTTTCTCTTCCATCACTTCTGGCGATTCGATGTTTGCAGTCGAGTTTGGAGGGACTTCCCGAACCTTATCAATCTCTTTTTCGATTTTTGCTTGCTCAGCTAAGATAGAAGCTTCTTCTATTCGCCTTGCCTGAAGAATCTCTTCCTTTTTGTTTTTATTTTTTTTTCTACCTTGGAGGTCCCCTAAAGAGTATAGCTCAGCTTTTATGTAGTAATCTTGCTTGCCTGTTACGGAAAGATGAGAAGTCTGATTGCTGAACGAAAGCATAGCCGCAACGCCCAGGTGCAAGGCCAAAGCAAAAACGAAACCAAAAAAGTAAAGATAATAATTCTTAGTTCCTCTGGCCACTAACAACTACTCTCTTATTCCTTTGGGGGCTGGGTGATCAAGCCAACACCAGATGCCCCAGATTGACGAAGCACTTCCATTATCTCAACAATCGTACCGTAGGGGAGCATCTTATCGGCCTCGATTAACACCTTAACATTAGGATTAGAGCCCAGGATTTTTTTTGCGTCTTCCGCAATCTTTCCCAAAGACGTTGGCCAATCCTTTTGACCAATATTCATAAAAATGGAACCATCCCGGCGAACCGACACAAGTAGCGTTTCAAATTCCTCTTGAATAGTTATTGGCTCCGAGATCGACTCAGGCAATTCCACCTTTATACCCTGCGTCATTAGCGGCGCTGTAACCATGAAAATGACGAGTAAGACAAGCATCACATCGATATAAGGGACAACGTTTATTTCTGACATTGGTTTTCTGCGATAAGCTTTACGCATAGTCAAACTTTCTGGCTAGCACGAGACAATATACTGCTAAATTCCTCAGTAAATGCCTCAAATCGATTAATAATTATTTCAACTTGGGCAGAATACCGATTGTAAGCTATGACCGCAGGAATTGCCGCAAATAGGCCAATCGCGGTTGCTATCAAAGCTTCTGATATGCCAGGAGCAACCACTGATAGAGACGCTTGATTTACCGTTGCCAAACCTCGGAAGGAATTCATAATCCCCCATACAGTTCCAAAAAGACCAATGTAAGGACTTGTAGAACCCACGGTAGCAAGAAAAGACAAGTGAACTTCAAGCCGCTCCTCTTCTCTTGCGAGCGCCACTCGCATGGCTCTCTGAACGTTTTGCATTACTCTGTCAGAATCATCAGAGGCTTGAGCATTAGAACGAGTATATTCTTTGAACCCGGATACAAAAATGTTTTCGACGCCAATTTGCTCGAGGTCTTCTGATTCTAACTCTCGAAAAAGCTTTCCAAGATCTTTACCAGACCAAAACTCATCCTCAAAATGCAATGCTTGATTACGAATTGCTGACAAAGCGAAGCCCTTCTGGAAAATCATTACCCACGAAATAAAAGAGGCGCCAACCAAAATAGCCATCACAATTTGAACCACAGCGCTGGCGTTTAATATCAAATAAAAGATCGAGATTGGCTCGTTCAATAAACTCTCCTATTCGGAATCGTCACTCTGAAAAATCAGATTTTTTATTCGGCTCTTTGACGAGCCCGAAATGCTCAAAAGCCAATCTTGTAACTTCTCGGCCACGCGGAGTTCTTACTATAAACCCCTGTTGCATCAAATAAGGCTCATAAACATCTTCCAAAGTATTTCTTTCCTCTCCCACCGTAGCTGCAATGCTCTCTATACCCACTGGTCCGCCGTCATACTTTTCGATTATAGCAAGAAGGATTCGTCGATCCATATGATCAAACCCATTCGCGTCAACTTTCAGCAAGTTTAAGGCATGATCGGCCAGTTGCTTTGTCACGACACCCTCTCCTTCTACCTCCGCATAGTCTCTGACTCGTCTCAAAAGTCTGTTAGCAATTCTAGGGGTCCCCCGAGATCTAACCGCGATCTCGTGAGCGCCTTCTTGCTCGCATGTAATTCCAATTAAGCGGGCAGAACGGACAACAATTGAGGTCAAATCCTCGACCCGATAAAATTCTAATCTTTGCGCAATTCCAAACCTATCTCGGAAAGGAGAAGTAAGAAGACCAGTTCTAGTCGTAGCTCCAACTAAAGTGAAAGGGGGAAGATCGATTTTTATCGATCTAGCGGCCGGCCCCTCTCCGATAGTCAAGTCGACTTGGAAATCTTCCATTGCCGGGTACAAAACTTCTTCAATAGCAGGCGATAGCCTGTGAATTTCGTCAATAAATAATATATCTCCGCCCGATAGATTTGTTAGAGCGGCTATCAAATCGCCTTTCTTCTCGATAACAGGTCCAGAGGTCCCCCTAATCTCAGCATTCATCTCATTCGCAATGATGTTGGCGAGGGTCGTTTTACCTAGCCCTGGCGGACCGAAAATAAGCGTATGATCCAGAGCCTCTCCTCTTTTTTTTGCAGCATTTATAAACAGCTGCATTTGCTCAGCCACCTCAGGCTGGCCAAAATATTCATCGAATTTCGACGGCCGAATACTCCAATCCTGATTTTTGTCAGAATCATCTTTATCTGGAGAAAAAATTCTATCTTCTTCTATCAAGGCTATCTCCGTCTAAGCTCTTGAAGGGCTGCTTTTATGAGAACCTCCAAATCGGTTGATTCAATTTTTATCCGATGAATTGCAAAATCTACCTCCTGAGCTTTATAACCTAAATTTAACAGCGTCCCTTCAAGGTCGGATAGCAGTTCTTGAGCCATTTTTGATTTGTTTTTCTTTCCCGAGACTTTCTCAAAAGTAATTTTGTCTTGTAACTCTATTACTAATCGTTCAGCGGTCTTTTTTCCAACACCGGGTACAGCAGTTAAAGTTTTTATATCTTTTTCCATGATCGCTAACGACAACTCGTCCTCATTAAGTCCTGACATAATGCCGATAGCAAGTCTTGGCCCTACCCCATTTATCTTAATTAACAATTGGAATAATTTTTTGTCCGTTAACTCTGTGAAACCAAACAATATCTGTGCATCTTCGCGAACGATAAGGAGTGTCTCCAAAGTCACGATCTTATCTATCTCAACTGAATTAGCAGTAGAAGAAGCAACTTCGATCTCATAACCCACACCATTAACGTCTAACACCAAAGCACCTTGGTCTAATGTTAAAACTCTCCCGGTAAGGCGAGCTATCAAGCTTTTTCTACCTTTTGAGAATAACGGCCTCGACTAAAGCCTAAAGTTTTGGCTTTGCCGCTTATGAATCCTAAAGAAAAGTGAGTGTGAATGTGGCAGATTGCAATACCCAGAGCATCTGCAGCATCTTCTTTTGGCAGCTCAGATAAAGCTAGCAACGACTTTACCATTAGCTGAACTTGGTTTTTGGTGGCTGCCCCAGTTCCGACAACGGCTTGCTTAATTTTTCGCGCCTCATATTCGCTTAAGATTGCGCCTTGCCTTGAGCCTGCAATGATTGCTGCTCCTCTAGCTTGGCCTAGCTTTAGCGCCGATGGTGCCGATTTTGAAACAAAAATCTTTTCCACTGCTAATTCTGTTGGATTATATTTATGCACGATCTCGCTGATACCATCGTAGATGAGCCCGAGCCTCTCGGCGAGATCTTTTTTTTCGGCCACTTTGATTCGACCACTCGCGACGTACTTTAATTTACCCGACGAGCTTTCTATCAAACCATACCCCGTTATTCTCGAGCCTGGATCAATTCCTAGAACAATAGCCATAGGCTTATATTAGTTTTTTTTTTATATTATCACACTAGAAAAACGCGAATTACTGCGGAGGACAAAGCTAACCAGTGAAGCCGTCTGGAAACTCTCCATTACAATGAACTGCTGTTACATCATCAAGATCTTCCAGAGAATCTAAAAGACCAAGAACTTTACTGCTCATTGAAACGTCTAGCACATTTGAGCTACTTGCTACCAGTGTGATCTCCCCTGAAGAAACCTTAAAACCTGCTTCAGTAAGCGCTTTTTTTACAAGCACGTAATTGTCTACTGATGTCGTAATTTCTATGCTTTGATCATCCAACGTTTCAACGTCTTCAGCGCCACTATCAATAGCTATTTCGATCACATCATCTTCTTGTTCAAAGGAGTTTAAGCGAAGTATTCCTTTTTTTTCGAAAAGATAAGACACGGATCCGTCCGTTCCCAGGCTCCCCCCCGCTTTCGAGAAAGCATGACGAACTTCGGCAACTGTTCTATTTCGATTATCCGTCATTGTTTCTACTATGACTGCGACACCACCTGGCCCGTAACCCTCGTAGGTCAATGAATTCAGCTGAACTCCATCGTCCCCACCTGCTCCACGGATAATAGCTCGCTCCATGGTATCTTTCGGCATTTGAGCCGATTTTGCTTTTTCAATAACGCCACGCAGAGAGGGGTTGTCTTCAGGATTCGCGCCGCCGTCTCTAGCAGCAACGGTCAGCTCTCTGATAATTTTAGTAAACACCTTTGCGCGCTTAGCATCCTGTCCCGCTTTCCGATGCTTTATATTGCTCCACTTACTATGGCCAGCCATAGCTATAAATCCTCTGCCTTAGACAACAGAATATTAAGTTCTTCAAGTTGCTCACTGGGAACCTCGGCCGGAGCTGAGGTCATCAAGCAGCTGGCAGTTTGCGTCTTGGGAAAGGCTATCACATCTCTTATCGCAGATGACCCAGAAAGCAACATAACGATCCGATCTAATCCGAATGCTATTCCTCCATGAGGAGGCGCTCCGTATTTCATGGCGTTTAGAAAAAACCCAAACTTCGAATCAATTTCTTCCTGCGAATACTTCAGAGCTCGGAATATAGATTCCTGCATCTTTATCTCATGAACTCGGATAGAACCCCCGCCGACTTCATACCCGTTAATTACCAGGTCGTAGGACCAAGACTTAACCCCAAGCGGATCCTGTTGAACTTCGTTAGGATCTCCTGAAGGAGACGTGAAAGGATGATGAACGGCTGATATCCTTCCTTCTCCATCTTTCTCAAACATGGGAAAATTAGTCACCCAACACGACGCCCACGGGGAAGAGTATAAATCTAGGTCTTCCGCTAACTTATTCCGGAGTGACGACATGGATTCGTTAACTACTTTACTCTTATCCGCACCAAAGAAAATGATGTCTCCGTCACTAACTTCACATCGACTAAGAATATTTTGGATCTCTTCATCCGATAAAAACTTTAAAATTGGCGATTGAAGCCCTTTTTTGCCTTGGGCAAGATCATTGATGCGAACATAGGCTAAGCCCTTCGCACCATATAGAGCTACAAACTTGGTGTAATCATCAATATTTTTTCTCGAAAGACGATCTCCATTTGGAAGCCTAAGAGCTACCACCCTTGAACCTTGAGCTTTCGATGGTGCACTGAACACGTTGAATTCAGATTGTAAGAGCAGATCGCCTATATCTACCAATTGAAGGCCAAATCGCAAATCAGGCCGATCAGTTCCATAGCGAAAAAGTGCCTCATCGTAATCCAAAACCGGAATCTCGCCCAAATCAACTTCAATCGAATCGATAAAAAGCTTGCGAACGAGGTTCTCAGCGATTCTCATAACATCTTCTTGTTTCACGAAACTCATTTCTATATCTAACTGGGTGAACTCAGGTTGACGATCCGCCCGAAGGTCCTCGTCTCTGAAACATCTTGCTATCTGATAGTAACGATCAAACCCAGAGATCATCAAAAGTTGCTTAAACAACTGGGGGGATTGAGGAAGAGCATAAAAGCTTCGTGGTTGCACTCTGCTAGGGACGAGGTAATCCCGAGCGCCCTCTGGCGTTGCCTTCGTAAGAATCGGCGTCTCCACGTCCACAAAACCTTCCGCATCCATAAAGTTTCTTATTAGATGAGTAATCCGGGAGCGCAATCGAAGCTTAGATTGCATCTCAGGACGCCTAAGATCTAGAGCTCGATTTCTTAGGCGAACATCCTCTCCAGCACTGGAATATTCGTCCAACTGAAACGGAGGAGTTTCCGCTGAGTTAAGAATTTTCAGCTCACTGCCAAGGATTTCAATGAAACCCGTTTCCATATTCTCATTGACAGCTTCGTCATCCCTGCTGCGAACTCGCCCACTTATTTGAACTACGAATTCATTTCTACAAGTATCTGCCAAAGAAAAAGCTGTCTCTGTATCTGGATCGTAAACGACTTGGACGACGCCGGAATAGTCTCTCAAATCTAAGAAAATGACTCCTCCGTGATCTCGGCGCCGATGAACCCAGCCACATAGACTGATTTCCTCTCCCACGTTGGCTTCTCTAAGACTGCCACACAAATAACTGCGCATATATGCCCCCTAAAATATCTCTATTTAGCTATTTCTTTTCGGTCGCGGCCGGAGAAGTATTTTTCTTCTCTGGAGCTCCACTCTTGCTCGCTTCTCCAGAAGTTTTTGCGGTGCCTTCAATTTTTTCTGAGCCGCTGCTTTTTTTTTCTGGAGAACCAGTCACGTTTTTCTTTTCCCCTGTCTTAAAATCTGTTTCATACCAGCCGCCTCCTTTTAAACGGAAAGCAGCGGCAGAAACCAATTTTTTTAAGGAATGGTTGCTACATTGAGGACAAGTTTTTAAGGGCTCATCAGAAATTTTTTGTAGTTTTTCAAATTTGTGTCCGCAGTGCTCACACTGATACTCATAAATGGGCATATTTAAATTTCCGAGAAAGCTGATTAAATTCTTGAGCCAGCATTATATAAATAAAACTAAGCTCTAGCGAGCTGCATGGATTATTAAGATGATTTTTTTTGATTTCAGGAAAACAAACGGCTAGTCGTGTAGACTACATCTGATTTTTAAGTTGCGTAAAAAAAGAAATGAGAGCAAAAAAATTCTCAATTAATACGCTAAAAGAGACCCCCTCTGAGGCGGAATTAGTAAGTCATCGTTTGATGATAAGAGCCGGATTAATTAAAAAAACGGCATCCGGTATTTATTCCTGGATGCCGCTAGGACTTAGAGTACTCAGAAAAATCGAAGCCATAATCAGGGATGAAATGAATATTTCGGGGGCACTTGAAGTCTTATTGCCGGCGATTCAACCAGCGGAATTATGGAAAGAATCGGGCAGATGGAATCAGTACGACGAAGGATTGTTGCTAAAACTCACCGATAGACACGAAAGAGATTTTTGTTTTGGCCCAACCCATGAAGAGGTAATAACAGATTTGGCGAGGAGTGAATTGAGGAGTCACCGCCAGCTTCCAGTTAATTTCTACCAGATCCAAACCAAATTTAGAGATGAAACAAGGCCTAGATTTGGGGTCTTGAGGGCGCGCGAGTTTATCATGAAAGATGCTTACTCGTTTCACGCCAATAAAGAATCTCTAGAAGAAACTTATTGGAAGATGCATTCAACCTACACAACTATTTTAAAAAGAATGGGGCTTGAATTTAGACCAGTTGAAGCAGACGGTGGCAGTATTGGCGGATCAGCATCGACTGAGTTTCATGTGCTAGCAGAGTCTGGAGAAGATCTCATAGCTTTTTCGAGCGAATCTGATTACGCAGCGAATATCGAGCTAGCCGAAGCCGTGAGCCCGGAAATAGAGGCCGATAAATTTATGCAGCTTGAGAAAGTTGCCACTCCGAAAAAAAGAAGCATCGAGCAAATATCTGAGTTTCTTAACGTCCCAGTTGAGAAAACTGTAAAAACAATCCTAGTGAAAGGCGTAGCTTCAAAACTTGTTGGCCTCGCCCTTCGGGGAGACCACCGATTGAGTACTGTCAAAGCCGAAAAAATAAGCGAAGTAGCAACGCCACTCACATTAGCAAGCGAATCTGAAATACGAAATCAAATTGGTTGCGGTCCTGGATCCATTGGTCCGACTCAGACTGAAATACCTATCTACGTAGACAGAAGCGCTGCGAGCATTAAGAATTTTATCGCGGGAGCAAACGAAGACGACTACCATTTAAGAAATTTGAATTGGGAAAGAGACGTAGACGTCTCCGCGACAGTTGATCTGCGAGAAGTAAGAGAAGGAGATCCAAGCCCTGACGGAAAGGGAGAGATACGGCTTAAGCGCGGAATCGAAGTAGGCCATATTTTTCAGCTAGGAGACAAATACTCAAAATCTCTTAAGGCAACTGTGCTTGACGAAAAGGGGCAGAACATACACCTTGAAATGGGTTGCTACGGGATGGGAGTAACACGTTTAGCCGGCGCAATTATCGAACAGAATCATGATAAATCCGGAATAATCTGGCCCAATAACGTTGCTCCATTCGATCTAGTCATAATTCCTATAAATGCTGGAAAATCTAAAGCTGTCTATGATAAGGCGGAAGATCTATACACGACTTTTTTGAAAAATGATTGTGATGTAATAATAGATGATCGAGAGGATGTTCGCCCTGGAGCAAAGTTTAATGAATGGGAGCTTATTGGTGTGCCCCACCGAATAGTCGTTGGTGAAAAAGGCTTAGCAAAAAACAAGGTAGAGTATAGAGCGCGCAATCTAATGAATACTCTTGAGATTTCAGTAGAAGATGCCTTGAGAATAATTCTTTAGTTCTCTTCTATGATAGAGAGAAGAGATTTCTGTGTTTGTGGTCCGATCAAAGTAGCCAACAATTCTCTGTTTGGCCCGAAAACTAACGTAGTCGGCAGAACCTCTGGTGTTTTTATCCCGAAATCACCAGAGGGGTCCCTCCTATATGTGGGGAAGCCAATGTTCATTAGTTTAGCTTGCTCTGCCATAACATGGGGTTCGGGCTGATCAAAATTTACGCCAAAGACAGCTACGTTTTCATAATCATCTTGAAGGGCTTGTAATTCGGGAATCTCGTGCTTACACGGCGCACACCAAATCGCCCAATAATTTACAATCTGATAACGACCCTCTAAATCAGAATACCGGTATCCGTTATCTTCTAAATCGTAGAAGTCGAATTCGCTCTTTTGACAAGCGGATACAGTGAAAATAGCCGCAAGGAGCAAAAAACTTCGAAAACTAAGATTCATTTTTAACTCTTTTCGCTAGCGAAGGTCTTTTGAAAAAAAGAATCAATGAACTATTTTACTTTGCATCGAATCGTAGCTGAGACTCTCTTTATCATGCTCACCTATCTCGGAATCATCGCCACTGGATCTAACTTCGTAGCGACGCGTAGCAACCTCACCATCCAATATCTCTGGAAGTTGGCCTAAAAAAATTTTCATGTGATCTGTCTCCCAATGATTCTCTAGCGCTTCGACCGAGCTCCATTCTTGGAACAATAGAACTAAATTAGGGTTAGATAACCCGACATAAAACTCATAGGTAACACAACCAGACTCTCTTCGACTAAATCTTGCCATGTCCTGCATTTTTCTTATTGCTTCTGCCCTGCCCTCAGATTTTATTGGGAAAGAGCCATGTATAATAATCATTCAGTTCTTATTTAAAAAAGCCTCAAAAGAGGCTGGATTATAAGAGTTCAAGAATATCTAAGGCAAGACGAAAATATTTCTTTTAATCTCGGTGAACTAAAAAGGGTGCCCAGGCTTGCGCGACAGGCATAAGCTCAATCTGGTTGACGTTGACATGCGCGGGCATCGAGCAAATCCAAAAAACGGTCTCTGCTACATCCTCCGCGCTCAGTGCGTTCATGGACTGATAAACCGCTTTTGCCTTTTCGTGATTGCCATCAAACCTAACCAGAGAAAATTCCGTTTCGCTCATCCCAGGTTCGACGAGGGAAACTCTTATATTTTTTCCAGAAAGATCGCTGCGTAAATTCCTCGAGAATTGCTGAACGAAAGCTTTCGTGCCCCCATAAACGTTCCCACCTGGATATGGCCAAGAGCCTGCGACCGAACCAATATTGATGATTTGTCCATGCCCTCGACGAACCATGCCTGGAAGTATAGTCCTCGTTAGATAAATCAGTCCTTTAATATTGGTATCCACCATAACTTCCCAATCTTTTAAAGAAGCCTCGTCCGCAGGACCTAAACCTAGGGCTAGACCAGCGTTATTTACTAAAACATCTATAGTTTTAAACGTTAAAGGCAGATTCGATAACGCGTTTTCTACCTCCTCATTATCGCGGACATCTGCACATATAAACTGACATTTATTCTCACCGCCCAATTGATTAGCAAGATCTATCAATTTTTCTCTTCTGCGAGCCAGGAGTACTAGACGATATCCACCCGAGGAAAATTTTCGAGCCATAGCCTCTCCAAAGCCTGAGGAAGCGCCTGTGATAAAGATAGTTTTCATTGTTTTTTTAAACCATTAGTTTCTCGCCGCAGAGATATGCGTCCCCATTTAAAGGACTTATTACGATTGCGACACCACCTCGCTATTTACGAGAGCTGTGATTTGCTCCGCATTGAAACCCGCAGATTCAAGTATAGATACTGAATCTTCACCCGCTATTCTGGATCCATGACGGATGCTGGCTTTTGACTTAGAAAATCTAGGAGCAGGAGCAGGCTGAAGAATCCCATCCAGTTCAGTAAAAGACTCCCGAAAAATATTATGTGGATGAGTATTGACCTCCCCGAGCTCTAAAACTGGCCCAAAGCATACATCAGTTCCCTCCATTATTCCGCACCACTCATCCCTACTTCTTGTCTTGAAGACCTTCTCAAGTTCGCCTCGAAGCTCTTGCCACTTTTTAGAATTCATTTGATCTGAAAACTTCGCTACCTCGACCCCCGTTTTCTCGAGAAGAAGAGCATAAAATTGAGGCTCTATTGAACCAAGGCTTATGTATTTTCCGTCTGATGTCTCATACGTTCCGTAAAAATGAGCGCCTCCGTCTAAAAGGTTCGTCCCACGATTAGCTTTGAAAGCTCCAGATGCCCTCATACTAAAAAACATGGACATTAAAGAAGCAGCACCGTCTACCATCGCTGCATCAACCACTTGACCCTTGCCAGACGATTTTGCCTCAAGAAGTGCACAAACCATGCCGAAGGCAAGGTACAAGGCACCGCCCCCAAAGTCACCAACTAGATTCAAAGGTGGCACCGGTTTTTGGTCTTTTTCACCGATGGCATGAAGCGCCCCAACCAATGATATATAATTTATGTCGTGGCCGGCGGCTTGAGACATGGGTCCCTCTTGTCCCCATCCAGTCATCCTTCCATAAACCAGGCGCCCATTTCGCGCCATACATTCATCCGGACCAATACCCAGACGTTCAGTAACTCCTGGCCTGAAACCCTCAAATATCGCGTCCGCTGACTCACAGAGTTGCAATACGACTTCTTTTCCATCGTTGGATTTCAAATCTAGAGCGATCGATTTGCGCCCACGAGTCAAAACATCATTAACACGGTCCTTTCTCTTGGGAATACGATCCACTCTAACAACTTCTGCTCCCATGTCAGACAAGAGCATCCCACAAAAGGGTCCAGGCCCAATGCCAGCTAATTCTATGATTTTTATCCCGCTGAGTGGTCCCACTTCTTGTCTCCCTTAATGAATATAAAGGTATTTAGTCATATCCTGAAATCAAGGGCAAATTTTGGTTGATGCTGAAGACAGCAAGATTAGTTATTATTAAATGTCATTTTCCTTGAGAGCTTTAAATGAAATTGATTGACCACATAGAAGTAGGAAGCGTCGAGGAACCTCAGTTCTCTGTAATATGGCTACATGGTTTCGGAGCCGACGGACATGATTTCGAGGCAATATTACCGGAGTTAAAGATTCCTTTAGGTTTAAATATCAGATTTATATTTCCTCACGCACCTTTCAGAAGTCCAGTCCCCGATAGCGACGAAAAAATTAGGGCTTGGTATAGCATCTCATCTAATTCTGAAAGCACTGGTAAAGAAATTGGGGAATCATCCAAAGAAATAAGACTACTCATCGAAGCAGAGGAAGAAAAAGGAATAAGGCCAGAGAACATAATTTTAGCGGGGTTTTCTCAAGGTGGCGTGATAGCAATTCATACCGGGCTTCGGTATGAAAAAAGAATAGGAGGGATACTTGCTCTTTCTACTTATCTAAACGACTTTGATAATACCCAAGCAGAAATGAGCGATGAAAATCTAGCTATTCCTGTAATGCTAGCGCACGGCCGTTATGACCCTGTGATCCCCATCGTCCGCGGCGCCACATCAAGAGAAAACCTAATCAGGCTGGGACTAGATGTACGGTGGTTTGATTATCAGATGGCCCATGAGGTTTGCAGGGAAGAAATAATCGACATAACAGCTTTTTTTGTGGAAGTTTTTCAATAGTGAATCACTGGAACTTAAAACTCTCCGCCACTTCCTTTGAATGGCTGCAATCCGTCCAGAATAATTTTGACGCATTCTTAATTGATCATGCACTCAACGAGAGAAAAGCTTCCGCAAGCGCGATGACACTCGTAGCTCATTACCCGGATAGAGCTGAGCTTGTTGAAGTTATGATCGAATTAGCAATAGAAGAGCTCAATCATTTCAAGCAGGTAATGAGAATCATTGCTTCAAGAGACTTGATTATCGAAAACGAAAAAAAAGATCCCTACGTCAACGAGCTACGACGACATATGAAAAAAAGTGACAGCGGGGCCTATTTGTTAGATCGCTTACTTTCAGGAGCGGTCATAGAAGCAAGAGGCGAAGAAAGATTTAGTCTGCTCGCAGAGAATCTTTCAGACCAAGCATTAAGAGGTTTTTATGCGCGGATATCGGCGTCAGAGGCGAGGCACTTTTGCCTTTTTCTAGATCTAGCTGATAAGTACTTTCATCGAAAAACGGTCGAAGACAGGCTTTCAGAGTGGATAGAAATAGAAAAACTGGCTATTGAGTCCCTGCCTATCACCAATCGCCTGCATTAAAAAACAGGTGTCCAAATATCTAGAAAAATATCTAGCTACCTACGGCTCCCCGCAAGCAAAGTTTGCTGATTTTGATCGAACCTGGAGTAATGTAATAGTCATCCCGGCATACCAAGAAGAAGCTTCAGAGATAATTCAAAATCTTGCTTTGATAGCTTGTAGTGGAAAATTTCTTGTCATTGTCGTTGCCAATAGTTACGTGGCAGCTGATGAACAAACTCGAGCTATGGCGGATGATTTGGCGAAAGGTGTTCCAAAGACGCGGATATCAGATGAAACCTATCTTTTAACCCATGAAAAATACGATATTCTGATTGTTGATTGTTTTTCTGAATCACGCCTCTTGAAAGAAAAAGAGGGAGTCGGGGCAGCAAGAAAAATTGGATGCGATATTGCCCTTAGGCTAATAGCATCGAAAAAAATAAGAAGCCAATGGATTTACTCTTCTGATGCAGATGCGTCACTTCCTGAGAACTATTTTCAATCTAAGATAGAACAAGACAATGTAGCGACGATTTTTTCCTTCTCACATACTTATGCTTCTGAGATTTCAAAGGCCATGCTTCTCTATGAAGTCAAGCTGCTCTACTATACAGCTGGTTTGGTAAGCGCAAACTCTCCCTACGCCTATCTGCCTTTAGGTTCTTGCTTACGCTTCTCCGCCGAAGGCTATGCTAAGACACGGGGATTCCGGAAAATCAATGCGGGCGAGGACTTTTATTTGCTCAACAAGCTCCGAAAAATCGGAAAGGTGCTGTCTGACAAAGAGATAAAAATCTCCCTCAGAGGAAGGCTTTCGGAGCGAACGCCAATTGGCACAGGTCAGGGGACAAGAAAAATCTTAACTGATTTGATGCAAGGAGAGGTTGTGCTATTTGAAAACCCAGAGTGCTTTCACCAATTAAAACTTGTGATCGATATGATAGAACAACTAGCGTCGGACCAACGAAAAGAACTAATTTTTCCAAACGAAAAAATACAAACTTATTTGCAGAGAATTCAATTTTCAGAACACTATTATACGAAACGCGAGCAAAACCCTTCGTATTTAGTTATGAAAAAACATCTCCACGATTGGTTCGACGCACTGAAAACTAGGCAGTTTATAAAGCACCTGCAAGATACCTATTATTATGGAGTCCCCGTTGAAAGACTCGGAGACGCATTTTTTCTTCGCTGTGAAAATGAATCTAAGGCGATCATAAAAGAATGCTCAAAACAAATTTTCGGTAGCTGATGGATTAGGTGTTAAACTAAAACTCTGCAGACAAAAGTTTAAACGCATGTACCAAATATTTATTGACGGAAAAGAAGGCACCACGGGGCTCCAAATATTTGAAAGGCTTCGGGTGATGGATGACATTGAGATCCTTCAGCTTGACTCACAAAAAAGAAAGAACGAAGCAGAAAAACGTGAGGTTATAAGAGAGGCAGATTTAGTAGTTCTTTGCTTGCCCGATGAAATGTCCAAAAAAGTTGTGCAAGCAAATTCAGATATGTCTGTTAAGGTTATCGACGCTAGCACAGCGTTTAGAACAGATCCTAATTGGACTTACGGACTCCCAGAGCTATCGACATCACAAGCAGAAGAGATAAGAAATGCAGAGTACGTTTCTAATCCTGGTTGCTATCCGACTGGATTTATAATGCTAATCAAGCCTCTTATAGAGCAGGGGATTCTGAAAAAAAATAGTGTTTTGAATATTAGCGCAATTTCTGGCTACAGCGGTGGAGGACGAAAATTAATTGAGCGCTATGATGGATTTAACTCAGAAAAAGTTTCGGCAAGGCCCTACGGGCTTAATATGGTACACAAACACTTACCCGAAATGACTAAATATTCAGGACTCCTATCTGAACCACTTTTTTTACCCATAGTGGCAAATTTTTACCAAGGAATGACGGTGAGCGTTCCACTGCAGCGAGGAATGTTTATAGAGAAAGTCTCTATCAAAAATGTGCATGAAGTATTAAGTAACGCATACGAACCAAATAAAAATATAACAGTCTTTGGATTAAATGATGAGGAACAATTACAAGATGGATTCCTCAATCCTCATATTGTTAAAGGTACGGATCGCCAAGAAATTTTCATTTATGGACACGACGAACAAATGGTCTTGATCTCTCGCTTGGACAACCTAGGGAAGGGGGCATCAGGCGCAGCCATTCAGAATCTTAATTTAATGCTGGGTTTTCCAGAATATAGGGGTCTAGCGATATGAATAAGTCCACAAGGGATTACGATAATCTCTTATCAGAATTTTTAGAATTTAAGGAGGAGAAGCTTGAGCTCGATCTGACTCGAGGGAAACCTTCTCCTGAGCAACTTGATCTCTCGAATTGTCTAGACGGGATACTCGATGGAAATTTTCAATTGAGAAATGGCGCCGACGCTCGAAATTACGGCGGAATTCTGGGAATTCCTGAAGCACGCGAATTAGGAGCAGAAATACTTGGTTCGCAACCAAAAAATACAATGGTCGGAGGAAACAGCAGCCTAAACCTCATGTATCATTTCGTGGCTAGCAAGGTCAAAACATGGGGAGAAGGCTCCAAGTTTATCTGTTTAACTCCAGGTTACGATAGACATTTCACAATTTGCGAATATTTTGGCATCTCAATGCTTAGTATACCGCTTACTAATAGCGGGCCCGATATGGAAAAAATTGAGAAGGAAGTAAGAGCGGACCAGTCCATAAAGGGTATATGGTGCGTACCTAAATATTCAAATCCAACCGGACATACATACTCTGACGAGGTCGTTAAGCGAATAGCTGCTTTGCCGAAGATCGCGGCGGAAGATTTTTTCGTATTTTGGGATAACGCCTATGTTGTCCACGATTTACAAAGCAATGAAGATAAACTCTATAACTTCTCTAGGGCAACTGAAAACCAAGGCACGTCGGATAGTGGGCTAGTCTTCGCTTCAACTTCTAAAATAACCTTTGCTGGCGCGGGTATATCTTTTCTTAGCACCGGAGATAAAACTCTTTCTGCTTTTGAAAAGTATCTCTCCATGCAAATGATTGGGTTCGATAAAGTCAATCAGCTTCGCCACGTAAAGCTTCTTAAAAACCTTGAAGAAACCAAACAGTTAATGGCGAAACACCAAAAGGTTTTAAAACCCAAATTCGATCTCGTGCTAGCCACGCTGGAGAAGAAATTAGGCAACTCCAAAGTAGCCCAGTGGACTCGTCCTAAGGGTGGTTATTTCATCTCGCTCGACACACTCCCTGGGCTAGCCAAAAGAACAGTGCGGCTAGCACTTGAGCTCGGAGTTCGCTTAACCCCTGCTGGAGCTACTTTCCCTTACGGAAAAGATCCAGATGATTCCAACATCAGAATCGCTCCCTCTTACCCCCAACTAGAGGAGCTTAAAAAAGCTGTAAATGTTTTGGGAACCTGCATTCTGCTGGCAAAAGCCGAATCAGACAACAGGGAAGGATAAAATGGATGAGTCTAGTATGAGTTTCAGTAACTTCGGACTTCCGAAAGAGATAAACGGTGCAATAAAAGATCTAGGTTACAAGGCACCAACTCCTATTCAAGCGCAAACTCTCCCCCACTCCTTAAATGGGGAAGATATAATCGGCCAAGCACAGACGGGAACCGGGAAAACCGCTGCTTTCCTAATCTCCATTCTAACCTACGAGCTAGAGAATCCTCCCGAGGAAGATCGCCCACCAGGATCTCCTTTTGCTCTCATAATAGCCCCTACTCGAGAATTAGTTTTACAAATACAAAAAGATGCAGAAGGCTTGGCAAAGCGCACCAACATAAACTCATTAGCGCTAGTTGGAGGAATCGACTATGAAAAGCAGAAAATCAAACTAACTAAGAGGGTTGATATAGTAATTGCCACACCGGGGAGACTTTTAGATTTTGCTAGATCGCGCAACATAGATTTATCTAATATAGAAATCCTTGTAATCGATGAAGCCGATAGAATGTTGAGTATGGGATTTATCCCAGACGTAAAATCGATAATAGCAAAAACACCAAATAAGACTTGCAGGCAGACGCAATTGTTTAGTGCTACTTACACGCAGGATATAAGACGATTAGCTGCGCAATGGACTCTGAACCCAATAAAAGTAGACATAGCACCTGAAAATATAGCGGTGAAGACTGTTGAGCAAAAAGCGTTTCATGTTGCGGAGCAGGAAAAATATCAATTGCTCAAAAATCTTATCAATCAGTATGACATGTTAAGGGTCCTTATTTTCGTCAATAGAAGAGATTCTGCTCGAGAACTCGAGCGTAAGATAACGAGAGATAATTTTATCTGCGGATTATTAGCGGGAGACGTGCCGCAACGAAAAAGGATCAAAACCTTAGAAAAATTTCGGTCAGGAGAAATAAAAATTCTAGTAGCGACTGACGTAGCTGGCAGAGGCATACATATAGACAATATAAGCCATGTGATTAATTTCAATCTGCCGGAAGATCCCGAAGACTACGTGCACAGAATAGGACGCACTGGTCGAGCGGGTTCGGAAGGAGTATCCATTTCTTTAGTTTGCGAAACCGATGCTTTTTCTCTGCCGGCAATTGAAGAGATGCTAGGGGAAAAACTAAATTTCGAGCAACCCCCTCAATTCTGAACATTCTCATAACTAACTATTTCGGACTTGATTTTAAATTATCCCAGGTATTCCAGTAGGTAACATCTTCAGCTGACTTTCGGTCCGCGGGTCTCAGGACTGCTCCAAGAGTGTAAGCAGCAGGAAACATCACCGTCTGAGTAACGCCCTCAGGAATGTTTAAAATCTTTGCGATTTCAGCTGATTTCGATGTTAACAATGAGGTCCAGGTAGTACCGATACCACGAGCTCGCATCGCCACCATCATTGACCATGCAGCAGGAAGTATAGATCCATAGAAACCCACTTGCTCACTGACAGAATCTCCTGGCTCCCCTATCGCCAGAACAAAAATCATACAGGGTATCTCGTGTAATCTATCCATTAATGCGAGATGCGAGCTTTTTAGAGCAATTCCTCTGGTCTTGCTGATCTCTAAAAGGATCTGGCGATACAATTTAGCTATATCAGATTTCCGCTTCTTGTCGGTCAAGATCAAGAACCGCCAATTTTCGCCGATAATTCCTGTAGGCGCCTGAACTGCCGCATTTATACATGCGATTAAATCGTCTTCGCTGATTGGCCTTGAGTAATCCAGTTTTTTTCGAACTGATCGGGTGGAGCTAAGAACAAATTCGATATCGTTTTTATTTAGATTCTCCATGTTATCGCGCCATGTTCCTCGAAAAATGTGTATCATAATGTTTGCAGTCAAAAACAGCACCTTTTCTATGTCTAAAAAATATGAACTTTTTCCCTCCGTAAATGTTCTAGGTGAAGAACTAAAACCCTGTGGGAACAATCCAGTTACAGGTTTTTTTAGAGATGGCTTTTGTAATACGTGTACAGAGGACTTGGGGTCTCACACGGTTTGT
This sequence comes from uncultured Gammaproteobacteria bacterium, assembly GCA_913428515.1. GTDB lineage: Bacteria > Pseudomonadota > Gammaproteobacteria > Pseudomonadales > Azotimanducaceae > UBA9659. Next base: position 20,418 of record CAJYCI010000001.1, read on the forward strand.
GTAGAGGTTTCGAATGGTTTTTTGGAATACTCAAAAGAGGTAGGCAATGATTTATCTACTCCAATCCAGCTTGCTCGATTTCCCGGGTTAACCCAAGGCGATCGTTGGTGTTTATGCGCTGGAAGGTGGCTGGAAGCTTATAAGGAGGGCAAGGCCCCAAAGATTTTCTTGGAAAATACCCACATCGACGCGATAAAAATTATCCCTCTGGAATTATTAGAAGAATTCGCTGTTCAAATTAATTAATAAACTTTATCAGCTCTTCTTGATGAAGGGGATCAGATATTTCAATCAATTTTTTGGCCCGGTCTCTCAATGAACAGTTTTTTATTTCGGCTACACCATACTCGGTAACGATCGTATCAACATCCGTTCTCAATGCTGTGACAAAATCAACTCTGGGAACAATTTTTGAAATCTTTCTGTCTTTGGTGGACGCACTCATTGCCACTATCGATCTCCCGCCTTTAGAGGCACAAGCCGATCTCATGAAATCAACAGAACCCCCGGTACCAGAGATTTGCCGGTTGCCAACCATCTCAGCGTTTACCTGACCAAAGAGGTCAACCTGTATAGCTGAATTAATTGATACAAAATTTTCTAGCTGACTAATAATCTTGATTTCATGCGTATAATTTGCACTCTTGAAAAGAACATTAACTGCTTTTCGATTAAGCGCTAACCAGTCCAGCATTCTTTCAGATCCAAGAGCCATCCCGATTACATGTTTACCCCTGTCAATTTTTTTACGCGACCCATTGATAACGCCGGCGTTGATCAGATCCATAACCGCGTCGTCCAATAGCCCTCCATGAAAACCGAGGTCACTGTGATTTTTTAAATTCGCTAGGATTGCTGATGGAACTGCTCCTATACCGGTCTGAAGACAATCTCCATCGGAAATTAAATCGCTCACTATCCGCCCAATTTGTTGGGAGCTATTGTCAATTTCTACTAGAGGGTAAACTGGCTTTCCCGACTTGCTTTGAATAATTAAATCTACGCGATCGCTCTCTACTTTTGGGCATGTCCTTGGTGCTAAAAAACTCGAATTTTCTTCAATGATTATGTGTCTAGCGCAGAGTATTATCGCGTCAAGAAAATCGATATTTGGTCCAAATCTTAAAACTCCGTCAATGTCCCTGGCCGCTTGAAAAATAGCCACATCGAGTTCTAAATTTAACAGGAATTCAAAAATGCTTCGCATGTGGATTGGTATAAAACTTACTCGCCCTTCGGCCACTCCTTCCTTCAAGTGAGGGCCCATAAAGAAAGTTTTTAAACTAGAACCTTCTCCGAGAAGAGATAAATCTTTCTTATTTATCCCGCCAAGAGGAAATTGAATCCACTGAATATCTCTGAAAAAAGTTTGGTTATCTTCGATCAAAGAGATAATACCTTTGGGCTCACTGGCGCTCCCGCTGACATAGACTGACACTCCAGGGGTTAGCAGTGATTTTAAGTTCTCAATGACTTTATCGTTATCCATCCCTCACACTTTATAAACTTACCCGGACTCTTGTCGACAACAAAATAAAAAAATAGAATCTTGGCTGGCGAAAAACAAGAGAAAACAATGAGCGATACAGCTGACGGAAAAAGTTTTGATTTACAAGACCCTTGGAAAATAGATATCGCTGATATCAATCCAGTTAATCCTGCACTTTTTCAGCAAGACAAACATTGGGATGTTTTCTCTCGTTTGCGTAAAGATGACCCGGTTCACTTTAATGAGGACCCAGATTTTGGCAGATATTGGTCGATCACCAAGTTTAACCACATCATGGAAGTAGACACTAACCATAAAGTCTTTTCATCTGAAGGGGGAATTACCCTAGGTCCAACAGCGAGCCAAATTGCTTCCGGCGAAGCAATGGACACTCCAATGTTCATTGCAATGGATCCTCCAAAACATGACCAACAAAGAGCCACGGTCTCACCCGTAGTACAGCCATCCAATCTTGCTAAATTAGAAGACACCATCCGTGCACGAGCAGGAAAAATACTCGATGAATTGCCCAGAAATGAAGAATTCGATTGGGTAGACAAAGTTTCTATAGAATTGACCACCCAGATGTTAGCAACCCTTTTCGATTTCCCTTTCGAGGACCGAAGGAAGCTAACGCGATGGTCAGACGTTGCAACAGCAATACCAGGACAAGGGATAATTGATTCGTTACAACAAAGGAGAGAGGAACTGCTTGATTGTCTTAATTGCTTCACCGAACTCTGGAACATCAAGGCAAAGAAACCTGAAAGCAACGACTTGATATCAATGCTTGTTCATGGAGAAGAAACCAAAAATATGCAGCCATTAGAGTTCCTTGGCAACCTTATACTTCTTATAGTGGGAGGGAACGATACGACTCGGAACTCTATCTCTGGTGGGGTTTTGGCCTTAAATGAAAACCCGATGGAATATCAGAAGCTTCGCAACGACCCCTCTTTGATTAAAAGCATGGTGCCTGAAATAATTCGGTGGCAGACACCGCTGGCTTACATGAGAAGAACAACCCTTCAGGATATAAACTTTCACGGAAAGGAAATCAAAGAAGGAGATAAAGTAGTGATGTGGTACGTTTCTGGAAATCGAGATGAAGAGGTAATTCATAATCCCGACAACTTTGTCATTGACCGTAAAAATGCAAGACACCATCTTGCATTTGGTTTTGGCATACACCGATGCATGGGCAATCGATTGGCCGAAATGCAGCTCAGAGTGATTTGGGAAGAAATCCTGAAACGGTTTCGCTTTATAGAATTAAGTGGGGATGTGGAACGCACATATTCGTCCTTCGTAAAGGGCTACACGAGCATGCCAGTAAAACTTCATGATTGGTGAGATAGCGACGGTCGCTGAGTAGCATAGGACTGTTTTAGCCTTAAAAAAAAGCCCTCATTTTGAGGGCTAATAGAGGGATAACTGAGAAGAAAGGGCCTCGCACAGGAGGCCCAATCCAGAGGGACCTTAGCTTCTGAATTCCGGATAAGCTTCTAATCCGGTTTCTGAAATATCTATACCTTGAGCTTCCTCCTCTTCCGAAACTCGTATGCCCATGACCATCTTCAGGATGCCCCAGACGATCAAACTTGCCCCGAAGACCCAAACAAAGATTGTAATGGCTCCGATAATTTGTCCGGAGAAAGAAACTCCGTCATTTGTAAGCGGCACTAGAAGCAGTCCGAGAAGTCCGCAGGTTCCATGAACCGAAATCGCGCCTACTGGATCGTCGATCTTGATCTTGTCTAAAAACACGATAGAAAGCACGACCAGCACTCCGCCAATAGCACCAAAAATCGTTGCAAGCAGAGGTGTCGGTGTAGACGGCTCAGCTGTAATGGCTACAAGACCCGCCAATGCACCGTTCAACACCATAGTTAGATCGGCTTTCCCGAACATTATTTTGGAGGTTATTAAAGCTGCAATCGCGCCTCCAGCAGCTGCCGTGTTGGTATTCAAGAAAACGACCGCGACCGCATTTGCGCTTGCCGCATCGCCTAACTTTAGGACTGAACCGCCATTGAATCCGAACCAGCCCATCCACAAAATGAATGTACCTAAAGTAGCTAGAGGCAAATTAGCCCCAGGCAGCGCATTGACGGATCCATCAGGAGCATATTTACCTGTCCGCGCACCCAAGAGGAGAACTCCCGCTAGGGCTGCGGAGGCCCCTGCCATGTGGACAATTCCTGACCCCGCAAAATCTGAGAAACCGAGATCTCCTAAATTGTATAGTCCGAATACATCTGCCCCGTTCCAAGTCCATGAGCCTTCAAGCGGGTAAATAAAACCTGTCATCACCACTGCAAAAGCAAAAAATGCCCAGAGCTTCATTCGTTCAGCAACAGATCCAGAAATTATTGACATTGCCGTTGCAACAAATACTACTTGGAAAAAGAAATCTGACGCGTCAGCGTAAATAGAACCGCCGCCAAAACCTTCTGATGCAGACTCAGCTAAAACACTTGCAGTCAATGCATCTGCGCTCGCAGCTCCATCCAATTCTATTCCTGATAAAAATATCCCCCCCCCGTACATGACCGCGTATCCACAAACCAAATACATGACGCATGAAATCGAAAACAGAGTAATATTTTTCGCTAAAATAACCGAAGTATTCTTAGATCTGACCAAGCCCGCTTCCAACATGGCAAATCCTGCCGCCATCCACATGACGAGAGCGCCGCACACTAAGAAATAAAATGTATCGAGCGCATATTGAAGTTCATAAATTTGTTCCACTGGACTCTCCCTAATAAAAAATCTTCTTACAAACACGAGATTGCAAACTTAATGCCAAGTTTGAACCCTCCGTTTTTTAGCGCGACTTGGAAATATTTATTGAGCTGATAATTTACTTTGCCCTGATTTAAGGCGTCCCTATTTTTCTCTTGCACCGATTTAAAGCAAATTTATACTGAATTAAAGATAGAGTTTAAGGCTCCGGAGACTTGGTTGATTTTACTTCGGACAAAAAACAGCGAAGATCGCTCATTCTTGAGGAGGTTCTAAAAATTAGTATGTCGGTTCACTGGCGAAAACCTCATGAGCCAACCTAATTAACTCGCCACTTAAATTGGTGCGCGGCCATCGTCTATTGTTACGCGATGCATAAGCCTTTCTGCTGGCCAATAATCATTCACGGGTTTATGTTGAGTTATCCTGTTATCCCAAAATGCAACCGAATCTTTTTCCCATTTAAACCTACAAGTGAATTCAGGAAGGGTAAGGTGCTCGCATAGGAATCTAAGAAGCGAGGAACTTTCTTTCGGTTTCATGTCCTTTATCTCTATAGAGAAGAGGGAGTTTACAAATATCCCTTTTTTGCCAGACTCAGGGTGAGTCCGAATCACGGGGTGCTCAACGGGCGGATTATTTTGAATCATCTCAGACAGGCGCTCGCGACCCCCAGACTCATTAATACTCTCTTTGAAACCGTAGGAAAAATCGTGGACTGCAGTGAGTCCGGATAAAAAAGACTGCATTTTATCAGATAGACCCTCAAAAGCTGCGGACATGCTCGCAAACATTGTATCTCCTCCTCGCTCAGGGACAATCATTCCACGAAGAATCGAACCTGAAGGAGGACAGCTTCTGAAGGTCATATCAGAATGCCACGCTTCTATTTTCGAGGGGTTAGCTAAATTATTTTCCAAGATTGTAATCTCTGGATAGCCGTCTAAACATCCGTATGCCTCATGAAGCTGAGGCACCCCGAAATAACGAGCAAAGCGCACGTGGGATTTCGGATCGATTGGTTGATTGCGAAAAAAAACAACCTCGAAATCGTTAATGACTGTCTTTAAAAAATCAATTTCTCTCGCTTCTAGCGGCCGATCAAGGTCAATGCCATGAATAATCGCCCCCAACGCGCCTGAAACGTGCTCAAGCTGATACATTTTCTCATTGATCCACGGAGCTTAGCTTAGAGGCCAAGAGCGTTGCCTTTGCATCGAGCTCCGCAATCAGTTCTTTTGTTTTGTGAACCGAAAGTGCAACCACTCGGTTCGGTCCAAGTCTTTGGAGCCCCTGCTGAATATCAACTGCCAGCTGGGCTAATTCGTTATTTTTCATCTTGACCCTCAGTGAATGTCGACGTTAATGATGATAACGTAAAGTCCCATGCTTGACATCACAGCGTCTCCGTTTAAAAAATCAAAATTGGATTATTATTTGAAAACACAAACCCTTTTTTCGACAAATTTTAAAGGTAGGGAAATAGAAATAGCTAACTCCGGATCTGCTTTTATACTTCTGGTTGATGGTCTTGTTAGAACAAAAAGAATTCCCAGGTCAGACTGCGCCCGCATATCATTATCGACAACAATTCAGACAGGATACGAGTGGCATGAAAGCCTAGAAGCTATTATCGATCTCTCTACCAGCAATTTAAAACTCGAAGTAAAGGCGAATAACAAGAAAATTATTTAGCTTGACGATCTGGATGCTCTAATACTAAAGACCTCTACAAATAACCGTGAATAAAACACTGGATAAAAGAAATTTTCTAATATTCCAATTTGACATCTCGCTTGAATACGAAGGCCTTCTCAGAAACACACCGAAATAGATAAGTTTTCTATACAAGAGAGCTTGCTCAGAACAAATTCCTCGAATATTTTGACAGATCGACGAGTTGAGGCTATAAAAAGAGTAGATCGTTTTCCGAATAACGGAAAAAGTGCTACCGACTCTTTTCAGGGGAGAGCGGCTTGCATCCCCAAAAATACCCTGGCCGCTAAAGGAGGTGATCCCATCAATTATCAGTCTAAGAGGGGAGCCTTCGAGCCCAATCGGCTTTAAGGTTCCTCATGTGGCGTGAGCATGAGGGCTTAAATTATCAAGTTTAAGCCCTCATCTCATCTAAACGCGGATAAAATTGGAAATATATCGCCCACACCAAAAACCCGTTACAAGAAATAAATTACCGATAGCAACCCAACCGTACTCAAGACCAATGTATAGGGGGACGCCATAATCACCATTCTCATATACGAGAGATTAATCAACGGTGCCAGTGAAGACGTAAGCAAAAATAAAAACGCTGCTTGGCCGTTTGGCGTGGCAATGGATGGGATATTAGTGCCAGTATTTACAGCTACTGCCAGTTTCTCGAATTGATCCCGCGATATCATTCCTGAATCTAATGCAGCCTTAATTTCGTTAATGTACACGGTAGCTACAAAAACGTTGTCGCTTATCATTGAGAGAACTCCGTTGGCAACAAAGAAAAGTGGTGCTTGAAGATCGACACTTTGCGCGAGCACATAAACTATAATGGGATCAAATAAGTCTTGATCGTGGATGACTCCAACGATGCAGAAGAAGACAACCAATAAAGCAGTAAACGGAAGAGCTTCATTAAAAGCCGGGCCAAGATCATGCTCTTCGGTAACACCCTTGAAAGCGGTGAGCAAGATTATAACCCCCAAACCAATAATCCCAACTTCAGCGACGTGAAGTGCCAGAGCAATGATTAATAAAACTCCAACAATTGCTTCAATCAGAAGATCTGTTTTGTCCTTGTCAGTTCTGTTACTTTTTCGGAAGTCGCTATAGCTTTCAAATATCTCTTTGATTTCGGATGGTAATTGGGTACCAAAACCCGCAATTTTTAACTTCTCGACAGCAAAACATGTAATCATTCCGGCAAAGAAGACAGGTACAGTGATTGGTGACATTACCACTAGAAATTCTATAAATGTCCAATCAGCTACGTTCGCAATCAGCAAATTCTGTGGTTCTCCAACTATTGTGCAAACTCCTCCAAGAGCTGTCCCCACAACTCCATGCATTAATAGATTTCTGAGAAAGGCTTTGAAATTCTCTTGCTGATCCCGACCTAAGCTATTTAAAGACGAGTCATCAAGATAGTTATGGTCATCGTCAAAACCCTTGCCCGATGTGGCTAGGTGGAATATTCGATAGAAACCAATACCAACACCAATTAGTACTGCTGTGACAGTTAACGCATCTAAAAATGCGGAAAGAAACGCAGCAACAAAACAAAATAATAACGAAAGTAAAACTTTAGACTCGATCTGAAGAAACAATCTGGTGAAGATAGCTAGCATTAAATTCTTCATAAAGTAGATGCCTGCCACCATAAATACGAGCAGAAGGATTACCTCAAGATTATTTTCGACTTCATGCATTAGGGTATAAGGATTAGTCAATCCCAAAAACAATGACTGAATCGCAAGCAATCCTCCCGGCTGAAGCGGGTAGCATTTTAAAGCTAAAGCAAGTGTAAAAATAAACTGGATAAGCAAAACCCAACCCATAATAAATCCGCCTTCAAGATTCAGCTGATTCAAGAACCAAAGAAGGAAAGGATTTATTATTAGGAATGCAATTATGGTTTTCTTGTACCAATTCGGAGAATCTCCTAGAAAGGAGTTATATAGATTATCCAACAACGTCATAAACGCCCCTATGAATATAATTAGGCAGTTAAAACAAAAAGTAAGGTAAGCGACTTTCCGACAGTTTAACAGGAAAAGTTATTAATCAGTAATAATCAGCTTTTTCAAGACTAGATAGAAAAAGTTAATAGCTAATAATACCACTTGACTCTGCTTGGCCACGGTTCAAAATAGAAACAGGCGGAAAAGACTATGTTTAACCCTTCTCTTATATTAATCGAAGCATTTATTAAAGAGCTTTGTTCTCTCTACGAGAAAATGCATGGTGAAAACACAGAGGACATCCATCTGATCCGCTCTTCAGCACGAACTTCATTAGAAATCATTGCAAATAGCGATGCTCCTTATCATGATCTTAATCATACCGTGATGGTAACTCTGGTAGGCACCGAGATTATTCGCGGGAAATCTCTTTTAGACGGATACGTCTCTTCAGAAGATTGGCTGCACTTTGTGATTTCACTGCTCAATCATGACATCGGTTACGTAAGGGGCATATGTGAGGGCGACGGTGATGGAAAATATGTTACCGATTTGAATAAAGGGACAATATCTCCGCCGCCCGGCTCTACCGATGCGTCTCTTACTCCTTATCATATAGACCGAGCAAAACTTTTTATTGAAAGACGCTATGGAGCAAATAAACGACTTAACGTTGAAAAAATTTGCCACAACATAGAAAGAACCCGCTTCCCTGTACCTGCAGAAGATGACGCAACCGATTCTGCTGATTTTGCTGGGCTCATAAGGGCGGCTGATCTAATTGGGCAACTAGGAGATCCCCAGTACCACAGAAAAATTTCCGCTTTATATGCAGAATTTAACGAAACGGGGCAAGCGGCAAAAATGGGTTACCAATCTGCTGCGGATCTAAGAGCCGGTTACCCGAAATTTTTTTGGGAACTAGTCTCGCCATACATATCTGAAGGAATTAAATTTTTAAGAAGGACACAAACCGGACAGGCTTGGGTTCAAAATCTTTATGCGAATGTGTTTAAAGAAGAGCATGATACCGAAGTTTATGGCCCTGAAAGAGCCGGCAACAGAAACTGAGGCCATCTCTCAATATCTTTGTGTCAGATTTCTCTATAGGTCACACATTATCGTGGCATTCAATCTTCAAAGCCCCTAGAATCCAAGTCCGCTTTCCAAAACAGAAAGTCTTAACGTGGAAAATAAAAGACTCAAAATATGTTTGCTCAGTTATAGAAGCAACCCTCGAAGCGGTGGACAAGGGGTTTACATAAAGTTTTTAAGTAAAGCGCTTGTAGATTTGGGACACAAGGTAGATGTGATATCTTCAGAACCTTTCCCGGAGTTAGATAGCCGTGTAAAGCTGATCAAAATTTTTGGTTTGAATTTGTTTGAAAATGGAAACCACGTCACAGCATTGAGATTTAAGCATTTGTTTTCTTTCACTGACTTTTTCGAGTGGCTGAGCATGTTAACTGGTGGTTTCGCTGAGCCCTACACGTTTGGCCGAAGGGTCCTAAAGCATCTAAAAAAGAATAACCCCGATTACGATATAATTCATGACAATCAGAGTCTTAGTTATGCTTTGATAAGCCTAAAAAAAAAGGGTTGGCCTGTATTTGCTACAATACACCACCCTATCTCGTTGGACCTCAAGATAGCCTTAGACCATGAAAAAAGATGGCAATATAAATTTCTGATCAATCGTTGGCATTATTTCCTGAGAATGCAGAAACGCGTTGCCCGGCAGATTGATCACGTTGTAACAGTATCCGAATCATCAAAAAAAGATATAACGAGGGATTTCAACGTTGCCACAGAAAATATAACCGTGGTTAACAATGGAATCGATACCGAAATTTTTAAACCTTTGCCCCAAATAGCAAGGGTGGCTGAAACGATAATGACAACCTCTTCTGCAGACTCCCCGCTGAAAGGGCTGCCTTACCTTCTAAAAGCGGTCGCAGCGCTTACAGAAGAATTTCCAAACTTGCACTTAAATATTCTGGGTAAATTAAATGAGGGTGGGACCGCATCAAAGTTGATCGAGGAACTCGACTTAGGAAAAAAAGTATCTTTTTTCTCAGATATCTCAACAAACGAAATAGTCATGCTCTACGCTAAAGCTTCTTGCGCGGTGGTTCCTTCGTTATATGAAGGATTTGGGCTGCCAGCAGGTGAAGCGATGGCTTGCGAGGTGCCTGTCGTTTCAACTGACGGCGGTGCTTTACCGGAGGTCGTAGGCGAAGCCGGCTTAATTGTTAGGGCTGGAGATCACAAGGCTCTCAAGGAATCAATTGCCTATTTCCTAAAAAGCCCTAGTCTGAGAAAAGAATATGGTGAAAAAGGCCGAGAACGGATAGTAAAAAAATTCAGTTGGTGTCGCTGCGCTAAACAGATGGAATCTCTCTACCTTAAATCATTGGAAACTTCAGGAATAGACTATGTCTCTTGAGACGATAAAATTAGAACACTTGAAGCTGAACGACAACGATAAACTTCTGGATTTAGGCTGCGGAGAAGGCAGACATGCTCTCTCAGCGTACATTTTTAAAGAATTAAAAGTATACGCTGTAGACTTATCTATTAATGACCTGGGTACTACAAAAAATAGATTCAATGAGTTTTTTGAAACCGACAACGAGAAAAAAACCTTATCTCTAGCGGCTGCGGACGCGAAAAACCTTCCCTTTCAAGATAACGCGTTTGACTCAGTGATCTGCTCTGAAGTTCTAGAACATATTCACGACTACAAATCTGTTCTCTTAGAGATATCCCGTGTTCTTAAAGATGGGGGAATAGCAGGTATCAGCGTCCCGAGATTCTTCCCAGAGTGGATTTGTTGGAAATTAAGCAACGCCTATCACGAGGTTAAAGGGGGACACGTAAGAATTTTTAGAAAGCACCGCCTTCTTGCAGACATTGAAAAAACAGGTCTCAACTTTAAGAATCTCCACTATGCTCATGCCCTCCATGTTCCTTATTGGTGGCTTAAGTGCTTATTTTGGCGAGAACCTGGTGAAAGAGAAGCCATGTTGGTAACACTTTATCATCGATTTTTAGTGTGGGATCTAATGAAAAAACCTCTTGTCTGTTTTTTTGCAGAAAAATTGCTTAATCCAATAATAGGAAAAAGTGTAGTTATGTATTTTCAAAAAAAATAGAGCTCTCCTCATGACACGTCCAATTGCTTTAAAAGCTTTTCCAGAGAACTTCTTCGCGGAAACCGCAAATTACATAGCTAATGTTCAATGTGCTGATGGGAGCATCCCTTGGTTTAGAGATGGGCCGATGGATCCGTGGGATCATATAGAGGCGCTTATGGGATTAACGATTGGAGGAAAGCATGAGCAAGCTAAAAAGGGTTTTGATTGGTTAAAAAAAAACCAGCAAAAAAATGGCAGTTGGTTGGCGGCATATCGAGACGGAGAAATTGAGGACGGGACAAGAGCAGAAACAAATTACGTTGCATACATTGCGACCGGAGTATGGCATTTCCACCTCGTAACGGGCGATAAAATATTTTTAAATGAAATGTGGGAAAGCGTCTCTAGAGCCATAGACTTTGTCCTAGAGCTTCAAGGATCAAATGGAGAAATTTTCTGGTGCCTCGATACAAAAAAAGGAATTCAATATGATTGCTTGCTTACAGGATGTTCTAGCATTTATAAATCACTAGAGTGTGCGATAGCCATCGGATCAGCTTTAAAGAAAAATACCGAAACATGGTCAACGGCAAAAAATCGTCTTGGTATTGCTATTTCAGCCCATCCCGAATGCTTCGATCAAAGCTGGACGTCGAAAGACAGGTATGCGATGGATTGGTTTTACCCAGTTCTCACCGGCGTCATTAAAGATAAGGAAGCTTTAAACCGTATAAATAAACGATGGGACGAGTTTGTCGAAACTGGCTTGGGTTGTCGCTGCGTCAGCGATCAACCCTGGGTCACTGTAGCTGAAAGCTGTGAGCTAGTATTAGCTCTAAATTGCGTTGGAGATCGAATAAGAGCTAGGACGTTGTTCAACTGGTTGAACCGATTTCGGGAAAAAGATGGCTCATATTGGACGGGCTATGTTTTCCCTGAAAAAGTGCTATGGCCCGAGGAACGACCTACGTGGACAGCGGGAGCAATTTTATTAGCAGCGGATGCACTCGCAATGAAGACAAAGGGATCAAATTTGTTTTCCTAGTGTGCTCGCGTGCCACCAAGCGCTAAATTCGCTTCATAACCACAAGCGTCCTAACTCTACGAATCTCAACAAATAAGCCCGAGGATAAAGCTAGCTTCATGATCTCGTGAGGAGCTTGGCCGCCCTCTGACGGATCAAGAAATATATCGTGGATCGCAAGAAAACCTCCTTTTCTGATATGACCACTCCAAGCTCTGTAATCGTTTAGAGCTGCTTCCATTGAATGACCTCCATCAACAAACACCATTCCAAGTGGCCCGACCCAGTTTCTGGCTACCGCTCGAGAGCTCGAAACAATTGGTATTACAGTCTCCGAGAGTCCGGCCATCTCAATATTTTTTCGAAACTCGGAAAAAGAATCCATTTGATTGCGCTTTACATCAAAAAGCTCCTTGTCGTGATAACTCTCTCCTGGCTGATGTTCTTCAGAGCCCCTGTGATGATCAATTGCGTAAAGAGTATTATTAGTCTCCAGACATGCTAGCCCTAGGTAAACTGTGCTTTTCCCACAATAGCTACCTACTTCAAGAGCTGGACCCAAAGACGCTATCTCTAAGCAACCGCTATAAAGAGCCTCGCCTTCCTCTGGATGCAAAAAACCTTTTACAGCATTTATTTCAATGGGAATTTTGATCATTTTCAGGATAGAAAAAAAATCGTTGAGTAAATTGGAACCAAAAGAATCAACGCGTACGCACCAAGATTAAATATTCCCGGCCATTTATTCTTTTGACCAAACGGCAATAAATTCCCAGTTGTCATCCAAAGGATTGTCGAAAATAAGAGGGAAAGAAGGACGCTTAGTATTATTAAACCCATTAGTATATTTTCCTTGGTTATCTCTACTTGAGTTAGTTCAGCTCTATAAACTTTATTGGGTCGCCGATTTTTATCTGCTGAGCAGCGTCTACTATGGCTAAACAATTTGCCCATTTCAAAGAACTGAGAACACTAGAACCTTGGTGAGCGTACTTTTCTATCAAGGTCTCTCCTTTTTCAGCTCTATGCCTCCCGCGCAGATACTCTCGGCGTGATCCTGCTTGAAAATCAAAAGAGGACACACCATAGAGCTCATTCGAAGCAACCTCCTTCAAGCCCTGCGTCGCTTTCAGGAAGGGTTTCGCAAAGACAAAAAAGCTCACAAATGTTGACACTGGATTACCAGGCAAACCCAAGAGAGGTTTCCCGTTAATTTCCCCAAGCAAGAACGGTTTTCCAGGTTTCATAGCAACCTTCCAAATATTAATCGATCCTAATGCTCTCACGGCAGCCTTGACATGATCCTCTTCACCAACTGAAACTCCACCCGAGGAAATTACTACATCGGCTACTTCCCCAGCTTGCAGTAGCATAGCCAGTGTTTGGGAGTAGTCATCCGGCACGATTCCCAAGTCAATAACGTTTAGCCCCATACTTCTAAGCAAACCATAAATAAGGAATCGATTGGAGTTATAAGACTGAGCGGACTTCAGGGCCTCTCCAGGTAATACCAATTCATCACCTGTAGAGAAAATCGCAACAGTCAGAGGGGTTTTTACTTTGACACTAGTTTCTCCTATCGATGCCAACAGAGCGACCGCGGCACTAGAGAGAAACTCTCCTTTTGAAACTACTTTAGAGCCCGAAGTAATATCGTGGCCCCGCCTCCTAACATTAGAGTATTTCTTTGGCAACTTTTTGATTCTCGCGGTACCCGAGGAAAACTCAACATCCTCTTGAACTATAACGGTATCAGCGCTTTCAGGAATGGCGGCCCCAGTGAAAATCCTAGCGAGAGAATTCTTCCTCAAAGGCTGGCCAATCCGCCCAGCAGGTATCCTGTCGGAAACACTATAAGACATCCCCTCCGAAACGTCTTCGTGACAACCCGCAAATCCATCCATAGCACTGTTGTCAAAGGAAGGAACATCGATTTGCGCAAACACATCCTCAGCGCTAGTCCGGCCAAAAGATTGGTCTAACGAAGTTCTTTCGTCTCCGGTTACCGGTCTCGCCAGTTCTAAGAGCGCTTTGACCGCATCCTCTACCGGCAAAAGATCCAAACTCAATGGCTCCCAGTTCGAATAAGTTCCGCGAAATTACAGGGCTTATGACTGATATCTAATTGATCTTTAAGAATCTTATCCCACGCCGTCTTACACGCTCCCGTAGATCCTGGAATACAGAAAATAACGGTATCATTTGCAATACCAGCAAGCGCTCTAGACTGAACAGTCGAAGTGCCTATTTCATCGAAAGACAACCTTCGAAAAAGCTCTCCGAATCCCGGAACATCCGAATCAAAAAGAGGTTGAACGGCTTCTGGCGTTGAATCCCTTGAGGTAAAACCAGTTCCGCCAGTGACCAAAACGACCTCGACTCCTGGATCCGCTATCCAGCTAGACAGAATAGCTCTGAGATCATAAAGATTATCTTTTGAAATAGCGTATTGCGAGATTGAGTGCCCTACTGACCTAGCAGCGTCCATCAAGAATCTACCAGAAGAGTCATTTCTCTCGTTTCGAGTATCAGATACGGTTAGCACTCCTATACTCAAGCATCCCAAATTATCGTTTTTAGTCATCACTTAGACCGAATTAAATTCATTTTTAAACACCCCTCCAATTGGGGAGGCGCTTCTCTGAGAAAGCCCTAGGACCTTCAACAAAATCTGAGCTCTTTTGCATTAACTGGACTTGTTTATATCTACTTTTTATGGCGTCTTCAATCCCCGATGCATTCATTCCCAACATGGCAGCTTCTTTGCTTGCTCTAACCGAAAGAGGAGCGCATTCTAGAATTAACCGGGCCCAATCCTTCGCTTTTTCAAGAACCGAGTTTTTTCTGGATACTTCGTTAACGAATCCAAGATCCTTTCCCTCTTGCGCTGACACTCTCCGCCCAGTAAGAAGCATGCCCATCGCTTTTTTAATTCCGATTTCCCGAGGCAAACGATGAATACCACCCCCTAAAGCCGCTAAACCAACTCTCGGCTCAGGCAAAGAAAAGACTGCGTTTTCAGAAGCGATAATTAAGTCGCAAGCGAGAGCAATCTCAAAACCCCCGCCCATCGCGACACCATTTACAGCAGCAATAATAGGCTTCGTATTATCGAATCGAGAAGTAATTCCCCCAAAACCAGCCGAGGGTTGCCCCTTCATATCACCACCAGACGCCTGATATTTTAGGTCATTTCCAGCGCAGAACGCTTTATCACCAGCTCCGGTTATTATCGCGACCCACTGGTCGGGATCCGAAACGAAATCATCAAACGCTTCGCTCAACTCAATGTTTCCAGGGGGGTGCAAAGCGTTCATTACCTCAGGTCGATTCATAGTTATGATGGTTAATCTTCCCTCTTTGGTCACCTCACTGTATTTTCTCATATTCAAACCCTCGGTTTTTTGATAAAGGAATTTTTAATTCTTTTAATCAAACAAAGCTTGGATTATTTTACAGGCCTCTCGAAGTACCGAACGAGGGCCCGCAAAATTCATCCTCAAAAATCCTTTTTTTCCAAAATCGGCTCCATCAGACAACTCTAAACCTCGCGACAGAAGGTCTTTAACAGGATGCTCCCGACCTGTCTTTCGAAAGTCAATCCAGAGAAAGTACGTCCCCTGAGGTTCGATTATCTCTATACCTTTGAGCTTTCCAAGAACTTTCATCAAAAAATTCCGATTTTCCTCAAGGTAACGAAGCATTTGATGAAACCAAGGATCGCATTTCGCGTAAGCAACTTCCATGGCAGTCAGAGTTAGGATGTTAAGATCAGGTATCAAACCTTTTGACCTCGACAAAAACCTTTTACGCAGATCTCCGTTTGGAATAACCGCAAAAGCACCTCCTAATCCACTCATCGCGTGGCTTTTTGAAGGGGACATAAAAGTGATTGTCCTTTGGCTGATAGAATCGCCTATCGAAGCCAGTGGGAAATGCTTTCTTTTGTCAAAAACAATATCCGCATGCATTTCATCTGAACAAACTAACAGATCGTTTTCTAAACAAATTTCAGCCAAACGCTCTATTTCCCCTCGATTCATTGATCTGCCTAAAGGGTTTTGGGGGTTACAGATTAGAAATAATTTGAGCTTCTTCTCCCGGGCGAGATCAGAGAACTTATCAAAATCAAAACCCCAACGACCTTGAGAGATATGCGAGTCTAAAGTCGTTAAAGCGCGATTCGCGTTAGCGACAGCATGAAGAATTGGTGGATACACAGGCAACTCCGAAATGGCCTCTTCATCTTTATCTAGAAATATGCGACAGCAAAGATTCAATCCGAGAACGATGCTAGGCAGATAAACAATCCAATGTTTCTCAATTTTCCAGTCATATAAGGAATCGGCACGCTCAATAACAAGATCATTCAGGGAGTCTGATATATTTTCGTAACCAAGAACCTGATCCGCCCTTTTAATTAAAGAGTCACGGATGGGAGGTGGAAGAGAAAAATCGGAATCCCCAATAGTAAGAGCGATGGTGTTTTTCTTTTTTGTCCATCTAGAACTGTTGGAGATAATTCGGTTATTTACCTTATCAAAAATTTCGTGCAATTGTGTTTCGTATCGTTGATATTTATTGAGGTTAAGCTTAAGTTATTTGTATCATTAGTAAAGCGATGTGGAAACCAAATTAAAATGTTTGAAAAAAAATCAGTTATGCCGGCACCGAACGAAGCTCTTCCTGGAAGAGAAGTAGAAATACCAGTTCCCGAATATCATTTCGTAAATGGTAATCCGATGCAGGAGGTTCCAATCGAAAATTACGAAAAGGCAATGTTTGGCCTAGGCTGTTTTTGGGGTGCGGAGCGAATATTTTGGGAAACACCGGGCGTATTCGTAACAGCCGTTGGGTACGCTGGAGGATTAACGCCCAACCCAACATATGAGGAGGTCTGCTCAGGTTTAACTGGTCACAACGAAGTAGTGAGAGTTTTTTTTGACCCAGCAGAAGTAAGCTTCGAAAAACTTTTGAAAAAATTTTGGGAAGGGCACAATCCAACACAAGGAATGCGCCAGGGAAACGATGTAGGAACCCAGTATCGTTCAGGAATATACGTTTTTTCAAGAACTCAGACAGAAATCGCAGAACGGTCTTTACTGAGTTTTGAAGAAAAACTTACAGCCAACGGATTTTCTCAAATCACAACAGAAATCTTACACGCACCAGCTTTTTATTTTGCAGAAGACTACCACCAGCAATATCTTGCGAAGGTTCCTAACGGATACTGTGGGCTTGGAGGAACCGGTGTCGAATTTTAGTCGGAACAACCTAAAATCTTATTGTGTAAATCCTGATAACGGAGCCGAGTGATTTGCACCAGGTCTTCAGGAATCATCGGTCCAGGCGGCGTTTTGTCCCACAAACCCGAATCATGAAGCTGCTCCGCGAAATTTCTCAAAAGCTGCTTGTCAAAATTATCTTGTTTTTTATCGGCAACCCAAGATTCCAAAGACCAGTATCTGCTGCTATCTGGAGTTAAGACTTCATCGATCAACATGAGATTACCTTGTTGATCTAGACCGAACTCAAATTTCGTGTCAGCTATGATTAATCCTTTTCCTTTCGCGTAGGCATTCGCTCTCTCGTACAACTCCAGCGATACCCTACTCAGTTTCTCAATTAAAGCTTTGCCGACTATTTCGCCGGCTTCGTCAAGGGTTATCGCTTCATCGTGACCCTTTTCAACTTTTGTAGTCGGAGTAAAGATCGGATTTATAAACCTGTGGCCGTCACCCAGATTTTTTGGCAAAGGAATCCCAGAGATTCGACCGGTACTAAGGTATTCTTTATAACCTCCTCCTGTTAAATATCCCCGGACAATACATTCAATCGGAATCACTTTCGCCTTCTGACAAATCATTACCCTCTTCTCAAGCAGACTCTTTTCGTCTACAGAAAGATGCGTAAGATTATCGACGTCAGTTGAATAAAGATGATTCTCGACAACATCTGCTAAAAGCTCAAACCAAAACTTACTTATCTGGGTGAGCATAATGCCCTTTTCGGGAATACCATTAGCGAGAACGACATCAAAAACACTGACCCGATCCGTAGCAACAATAAGCACTCCTGGACTGTTATCGGGAAGGACAAGATCATATATATCTCGCACCTTTCCTTCTCGACGATTTTCGAGAGGAAGTGCCGTATTTAAAAGACTTGGGTCTATCACCCTCAAATTAAGCTCCTCTCGAGATCCGATCTCAAATCATCAAATTCCTCTATCCCAACAGAAAACCTAATAAGAGAATCAGCTATTCCCATCTCTTTTCTACGAACAGGGCCCATTTCATGATAAATGGAGTGTGCAACCGGTATACACAAAGTTCTTGTGTCTCCAAGGTTGCTTGCGCAGGCAATCAAGTCGAGTCTGTTAATAAAATCAAAACAATCTATTTGATCTTTAATTTCTATGCTAAATATTCCTCCAAAGGCTGAAAAAAGTTTTTTTGCTCTGTTGTGCTGGGGATGTGAAACTAATCCCGGGTAATGGACTCTTTCTACTAGAGAGTGACCATCAAGATAATTCGCTAAGGCTCTAGCGTTGCTGCTTATACGGTCCATTCTGAGAGCTAAGGTGTCCGACCCAACGGAAATTAAATGAGCTGCTTCAGGGCTCAAAGAAGCACCAAAATCTCTTAATCCTTTTTTCTTGATTTGCTTAACGATCCAATTGACTGGAGCCCCTTGTTTGTAACGATTATCTATACCCGACAGATTACCCCATTCGAAATTATTGAAAACGGAAACAGCTCCTCCGAGAGCATTAGCATGTCCACCAATATATTTAGTAAGCGAATTTATAACAAGGTTAGCTCCAGATGTGATGGGCGAATAGAGATAAGGAGTCGTGAGGGTGTTGTCAACAAAATAAATCAACCCCTTTGACTTACAAAGTTCACCTATTCCTTCTAAATCTGAGATTTGAGTTCTAGGGTTAGCAATAGTCTCAACAAACACAAGTTTGGTGGTTTCTTTGATTGCCGCCCGGACATTCTCTGCGCATGTAGCGTCTACAAAAGAAGTTTCGATTCCATGAGACATGAACGACTGCAAAAGACTGTTAGTGTTTCCGAAAAGAAATGAAGAAGATATCAAATGATCTCCAGGCCTGAGAAGAGAAAAGATGGTAGATCCGATGGCGGCCATTCCAGTGCCAAAGGCGATCGTTTCGTAACTTTTTTCCATCAAATTTATCTTCTCTTGTAAAGCAGTGACGGTTGGATTGACCTGCCTTCCGTAGGAATAACCACTTTTTTTTCCTTGAAAAACAGAAGCCAATTCTCTCGCATCGTCGAACGCAAAAGAGACTGAATGATGAACGGGTTTGTGAACCGAACCGTGCCTCACCTTTCCTTTACGATTTGAATGCAAAATATCAGAAGTAAAACCCATATCAATTATTTCCCAAAAAAAAACCCGCCGAGTTTTTAACTCAGCAGGTTTATATAGTTTTAGCTGAATTTATAACGCGCTCGCAAGCAAAATCCAAATCAGCGCTTCTTCACTATTATACCAAGGCCGATTTACTAATCAATTATTGATCCAGAAAGCCAGAAGCCTGATAGAATTGAAGAAAGATAATGTGGAAGTCGGTATGAACGAATCAGATTTCAGAAAAAAGCTATTAGGCTTTTTGCACAAATCGCCAACTCCCTTCCATGTAGTAAGCTGCATAGCAGAAACTCTTCAGGAACAGGATTTTGCTGAATTAAAAGAAGTGGATAAATGGGACATCAAACCGGGTAAATATTTTGTAAGGAGAAACGGTTCTTCCATAATCGCCTTTCAATTAGGTAAGCGTCCTCTCGAAGAGACAGGTCTTCGAATGGTTGGAGCCCATACAGACAGTCCGGGACTTAAACTAAAACCTTTCCCGATAATACGAAGAAAAGGTTTATTTCAGTTAGGCGTAGAAGTCTACGGTGGGGCTTTACTAAACCCCTGGTTTGACAGAGACCTCAGCATCGCTGGACGGATAACTAAGGCGACAAAAAATGGCGAGATCAAAAGCATAATAATAGACGCGAAAGAACCGTTGGCATTCATTCCGAGCCTTGCTATTCACCTCGACAGAGAAGCAAACAAAAACAGGTCCGTAAATGCTGAAACGGATATTGTCCCAATTATTTCTACTGATCATCAGTTCAGTGGATTAGATGATTTTTTTTCAGCAAGTCTAAAAAAGGGAGAAACTCTATTAAATACCGATCTTTTCTTTTACGACACTAACCAAGCAAAACTAGTGGGCGCGAAAAACGAGTTTTTAGCGGGAGCTCGTCTGGATAATCAATTGAGTTGCTTTTGCGCAATATCCGCTTTACTAAAGGCCGAACCCTCCAAATCTTGCCTCGTCGTTTTGAATGATCATGAAGAAGTTGGAAGCGCGTCCCACGTTGGGGCCGATGGCAGCTTTCTCTCAGACTTTTTTACTCGCATAACTAAAGAACCAGAAGCCCGTCTGAGGACCATTGCTCGCTCACTCTTAGTGTCGACCGACAATGCTCACGCGGTTCATCCCAACTATCCCGAAAAACATGAAAAAAATCACAGTCCAATAATAAACAAAGGAATAGCCATAAAACATAATGCTAATCAAAGATATGCAACGAACAGCGAAACAGCAGGATATTTCAAAAGACTCTGTATAGATAACGAGATACCGTTGCAAGAGTTTGTTAATCGAGGTGATATGTCTTGCGGAAGCACCATCGGTCCGATTACGGCCAGCAAAATAGGGGTGCGAACACTAGATTTAGGTGTGCCGACCTTTGGAATGCACTCAATTAGAGAATTGGCAGGAGTGCACGACATCTTTAACTTGGGCCGAGGCCTTAAAGAGTTTTTCAATGATGCAGGTCTGGCCGGTGAGTTCTCTTAGGATAAAATTTTAAGAGAGGACGAGGGGTTCAAAAGCATCGCATGACAGAAACCTACGCGCTGTTATTGCGCGCCCTAGAGAGCGTGTGGAAAATTTTTAATACTTGCTGGTCTAGATGAACTAACTCTAGAAGAACCTTGACGCGCCCTTTAATCCAGTCAGTTTTTATTCAGACGCTTCTACCTACCATAGAGATATTTTCTTCTGCAGTAAGGTGCGGGAAAAGACCAGCTCCTTGGACTGAATATCCGATTCTCCTTTGGATTTTAGGAAAATTCTCCTTTGTGACTGGCTCTCCAAAGACAATAAGGTTGTTTTTCCGCTTCTGCTCTCACCAACTATTGCGGCTATGACGCCAGCCGGTATAACTTGATTTAAATCACGAAATACCTCTACAGATCCCAGCGATTTGCAGACGTTTTCTAACTCTACCGTATTTTTAACCGGATATAATCTCTCTTAACGGTCTTACTAAGAGTCATTCTTATTCCCTAACCAATCCTTCGACATAATCATAATAGTTTAGAAGGTCCCTGAGCACTCGCTGAGTATCGAGGTCAGACGTTTCTATTATCTGCTTAGCCTCGGTCTTATACCTATCGATAAGGCAACCGTTCTCTAAACGGCCTCGAACAAAGGATTTCCAAAGATCTAGTTCGGTTTCATCCAGAACTTGCGGGAAATTTCTACATGTATATCGGAAAAGCATTTCTTTGAGTCTAGGGTCGTCGAATTTGTCCGAGAAATATTTCAACGAACTCGGTGAAGATTCACTTATTTCATTCATCACTTCTCTATCTTTCGAGTTAAAGAACCCGCCACTATACAATTGATTTTCAGGGTCAGGATCTACCTCATAAGTAATTTGAGAAATTATCCTCTGAATACGTTCGGTAAGCTCGGGCGCCTTATTCAAAAACTCTATTCGCTCTTGAACCAAACCCAAATCTAGCTCTTGATTGGCTATGGTTTCCTCGTCTAAAACAGAAACAGGCGCGACAAAAGGAACTCGGCTTATATTGATCTCTATGAAAACGGATGAATCACTGTTTAAGCTTTCAAAGAGCGATTCATCGGCAGATTCTTGTATAAAAGCTGGGTCGCAACTTAAATCGAAGCAGATGATATTATTCGCTTTAAACGGATGATAAGTCAGAGGAAGAATCAGTCCCAAATTTTTTTTCCATCTTTTAATTTTCGCACTGATTAAAACCGCTGGCTGTCTCTCTCTCAGATCTAAAAGACTCGCAACATTCGATTTTTGTCTAAGCGTCAGGGAAAAGTCGAAAAGCTTAGGCTGAGCTTTCTTTAACACTCGAGCGACTCCGATGGTCGCTCGAACATCGGATAACGCATCATGCGCATTTTCATGGAGGACGTTGTTTGCTCTTGCAAGATCTTCAAGCCTGAAGCTTATAGAGCCATTCTCTTTTTTCGGCCATTCGATCCCGTCAGGACGCAACGCGTAAGCGGCTCGCATTGGATCTATCAGGTCCCATCGGCAGTTACCGCTTTGCCATTCTCTCGCGTACGGATCTCGCAGATTGCGATAAAAAAGTCGTCTTATTATCTCGTCATCAAATCGTATATTGTTAAATCCAGAGACACATGTTTTATTGCGGGTAAACTCACTTGAAATTAGTCGGCAAAATTCGCTCTCACCTAAACTTTTTTTTACTAATTCAAGGTAATCAAGTTTAGTAATCGCAACCGCCTGCGGCGCAGGCAATCTTTCTAATGGGGGTTGACAAAAAAGTTCGTACCCATCCTCAATTTGATTGAGCTCTGAGTCTGTCCTGATTCCGGCGAATTGTACTGCTCGGTCTTGCTCAATATCGGTGCCAGTTGTCTCTAAATCGTACCAGAAAAAATTCTTATCATTCATGATCTGACAAGCATAACAATTTGAGCTAGTGTGTATAGTTTGATTAACATAATTTAGAGAGATACACACATTTTTTTCAGCCTAAAAAAGTTTGGTCTACTGATAGGACCATTTGCCGCTGCTAGCGTCTTTCTAATTTTGCAGGGACATGGCTGGAACCATGAAGCATGCTGGGCCGGCGCCGTCGCTGTGATTTGCGCCTTTTGGTGGATTTTTGAACCCATCCCAATTCCCGCTACTTCGCTAATTCCGATAGGTTTGCTCCCTCTGTTTGGTGTTCTTACTCCAAAGGAGGTTGGCCAGTCATATGGCTCTCCAATGGTGCTGCTACTTTTAGGAGGGTTTATTCTTAGCACGGCCATGGCAAAGAGCGGAGCACACTTGCGAGTCGCAGTTTCTATGATAAATCTTTTCGGTGGCCAGAGCAGTAAAAAACTTGTGTACGGATTTATGGCCGCTGCCGCAATCCTAAGCATGTGGATATCGAATACGGCTACAACTTTAATGTTACTTCCAGTTGCTTTAGCAACCATAGAACGATCAGAAGACAAAAAACTTGCCGCGCCGCTGCTTCTTGGAATCGCCTATGCCGCCAGCATCGGTGGAATCGGAACGCCGATTGGCACACCTCCAAATCTAGTTTTTAGAGAAATCTATCAACAAAATACGGGAGTTGAAGTTGGCTTTTTTACTTGGATGTCCTGGGGAATCCCAGTAGTGGCTATCCTAATTCCAATCGCTGGCTTATGGATAACCCGACACCTTGGGTATCTTGGAAGAGTAAGCGTTCCTGAAATAAGTGCTTGGACTGACGAAGAAAAGAGAGTCTTTACAGTTTTCTTTCTCACTGCGATTGCGTGGGTGAGTCGCAGTCAACCGTTTGGTGGTTGGCAGTCTTGGCTGAATCTGCCAAATGCAAATGATGCGAGCGTTGCTTTAGTCGCCGTCGTTGCAATGTTTCTCATCCCAAATGGAAAAGGAGGAAAGTTACTAGACTGGTCGACCGCATCTAATATACCGTGGGGAATGCTTCTACTTTTTGGTGGCGGAATCGCGATCGCAAATTCGTTCGTCTCATCAGGACTAAGTGCCTCATTAGGCCAATCATTGGCATATATCTCGAGCTGGCACATTTTTTTACTGATTCTCGCAATTTGCTTATTGATTACCTTTCTCACAGAGATGACAAGCAATCTGGCAACCACAACACTTATTTTGCCAATCCTGGCTGCTATGAGCCTATCGTCTGACATAAGCCCTGAGGCTCTAATGGTGCCAGCTGCTATGAGCGCTAGCTGCGCTTTTATGCTCCCGGTAGCGACTGCTCCCAATACCATTGTATTCTCAACCAACAAATTCCCTCTCGCACTTATGGCAAAAGAAGGGCTTTTATTAAATCTTACGGGCGCTATGATTATTGCCTCAATCTGTGTCTTATTATTCGATTAACTGAATGGAATTTTTGGCCCGAATTTAGTGACTAATCGATTTAAATCTCAATTTGATGAGGAATCTATCGTGATTTTGTTCAAGTTTGAAAAACTAAAGACACTAATTATTTTTGGTTCTGAAAAAAATGTATTCTGACTACTTCAACTTGCGAGAATTACCGTTCTCAATCGCACCAAACCCCAAATATCTTTACATGAGTGCCCAGCATCAGGAGGCGCTTGCGCACCTCTTGTTTGGATTACAACAAGACGGAGGATTTGTTGTCCTAACCGGAGAAGTAGGAACCGGGAAAACGACAATCTGTAAACGCCTTTTTGAACAACTGCCCAACGAGGTAGAAATCGCATTTATATTGAACCCTTGCCTTAACGAAATCGACTTAATCGAAACTATTTGCCAAGAGTTTAAGATCAAGATAGCAAAAGATATAAAACTGAAAGATTTATTAGATAAGCTCAATAATTATCTGCTCGCATGTCATTCTAAAAATAAAAAACCAATACTTTTAATAGATGAAGCTCAGAATCTTTCAACTGCATTGCTAGAGCAGTTACGCTTACTTACGAACCTTGAGACAAACGAAAAAAAACTTCTTCAGATAATTCTTTTGGGACAGCCCGAGTTAGCTGAAAAAATGAGCCGAAAAGCATTAAGACAGTTTAATCAGCGAATCACTGCACGCTATCACCTTGCCGAGTTAAATGAATCAGAATCAAGGAACTATATCACCCACAGACTTTCTGTAGCTGGATGCCATGAAGCATTGTTCTCGAAACAAGCGACCAAAAAGATATTCCAAGAGAGCGAAGGGATCCCGCGATTAATAAATCTTCTTTGCGACAGAGCCCTATTAGGTTGCTACACCCAGGGCAGGTTTACGGTAACTAAACAAATGGTTGAAAAATCGTCGGAAGAAATCAAAGGCAAGCGCCAACGGAAGCTAACTAACGGTTTCTTTTCCTATGTTCTTGGTATAAGTGCCCTAATCTTGTTGATCGTATTTTTATTTAAGTCATTGCCGATGTTTTACGAGACTTCCTCAGATGTTACAAATGAAAAAGAAAAACCAGAGCTTGAGATTTTAGAAAAAACAAGGGGCTTTTCGGGACACGACAACCTAGGGAACGCGATACGTGATCTGATCTCAGTTTGGGGAGTCTCTTTTGAGGATCAGGAGACTAATGGCTGCGGTCTGAGCGAGAAAATTGGTTTACGATGTGCCAAATTTTTAATTGATTTAGATGAAATATTAAAAATTGATAGGCCTTTTATCGTCTCTCTGAATCAAGAATTTTTCACAATTTCGAGGGCAAATAGAGAGACTTTTTTCTTATTTGCTGGAGACAAAGAATACCAACTCAGTTTTTCTGAGTTTTCTGGAATATTTGATGGCAACATTGATTTAATCTGGCGTATGCCCCCAAATTACAGTGGACCAATAAGTTTGTATGCAAAGGGACCTGCCGTAGATTGGCTCTCTATTCAACTAGCCCTGGTGAACGAGGAAACTCCGCCAATCGATACGAACGTGATTTTCTCTGAGGAGATGTCAGAAAAAGTAAAGCGTTTTCAAAGATTATCTGGACTATCTGAAAATGGGGTGGTCGGCGCTCTGACTTGGATGCATTTGAATAGTTACAACTCGCAGTCTGTCCCAACATTGAGTTATTAGTATGTCTTATATCCTTGACGCTTTAAAAAAATCAGACAGAGAGAGGAATGAGTCTGCTTCCGCTAATTTCAATCCAAAAATTGGTGGAGACAAAGAGTCACGCACAAACCTCAAGACATTGTTGATTTGGACAAGCATTATTTTAACGGTGAACTTCACATCAGCATACTTTCTTATTGGGCATAAATCCTCATCCAGCCCCAAGTCTCCAACGCCGGAAAGTTTTACCAACGAGTCTACCTCAACCCCGAAAAAAAATTTGGGAATTAATAGCTTGACCAAAATTGCGCAAGCTGAACCTAAAGGATTTGGTGCGAGCGAACATCAAGAAGAACTCATTGTCCCACCGTTTAGCTCGCTCGCAGAAAATCTGAGAGATGAGTTATTACCTTTTAATATTGACTCTCATATTTACGCTGATGAAAAAACTCTAAGGTCGATTAAAATAGGAAGAGTGACTTATTTTGAAGGAGACTATTTGAGACCCAATCTAAAACTAGAGAGAATAACGAGCGATGGTGTAATTCTTAACATGTCTAATCGAATGTTCTCTCTCAACATCAAAGACTCTTGGAATCTGTAGGCCAGCTAATTACTCAGCATCTATTCTTTGAACATCATCTCGCAGTTGCGCTAACTTTTGATTAATAATTCTTCGATGTTGATCTATAGAATTGATCGCCTCAGACAGCCCCTCAATCTGTTTTTCCATGGAATAAACTCCCCGTTTATCTGCTTCTCTTTTAAGGAGCTGGTCCTCCAGTTGAGCTTTAATGAACGAAATTTCAGTGATTATTTCCTCATTTTCATCTTTAATTCTGGCACTCAGCGAGTCTATTTTTGTCAGGGCTCCATCAAATTTCGTTAATCTTTCAGAATCGTTTCTCTCAAACGCGGCATTTTTTTCTTTTAGCAGGGCTATGTCCCTCACGTTTTTTTGGATATCTGGTTTGTTTTGCCTGTGAGCCACTTTCCAAAGTTTATCTATCTCAGTAAAGTTCAATTTTACCTGGTCCGAAAGATCTTGCGTTGTCTTTAAGACGTCGGTACCAGTCTCAGATAGTCGGGTGTCCAAATCTCTGATATTATTTTGGCCTTGGTCGAGCAATTTATTGCTCAACGCAAGGCTCTGCTGAACCTCATATAAGGCGAACCCACCAACGCCCATGATTATCGCCATTAGAGCAATAACAAACACCAAAAACCCATTAAAGTTACTCTGTTTAGGGGGGTCGGTCCTCGCGTTTCTTCTATAACTGGCGACATCTACTTGGTCGGGCTTTATCGAAGGTATAGTTTCTCTACTGTCAGTCACTAAATTAGCCTACAAAAAAAGGGGCCTCAAAAGCCCCTGTTCAATATCATCAGCATTCCCTTTCAGAGCAATGCCATCAACAAATAAAGCACCGCGGTTAACCCTAAGCTACAGTGAATTACTCCAGTGACGCTTGTGAGTGGTCCCTGCTTTCCGAAAATGGCGTTAATCTCTAACAGAATGATTACCACTAAAACCGATGCTATACTCGCTCCGCTCGCTGCCACTAGAAGGTTCATCGAGTCTGATACCAGATGGCCCGATGCAAACATCATGAAAAGCATCGGGGCCGAGAAAAGAGTATTCGTCCTCGAAGCCAGAGCAGCTTTTGGTGCAGCGGCCGCTGCTTCCGGCAGTGGTTCGTTTCCTTCTGCAACGGCGTTTGCCGAGGCAATCACGATTTTTTGGTTAGGCCAGATTATAAGCCAAACATTCAAAAACATTAAAGTTCCGAGGATTGATCCAATTGTGATTGCGTAAGTTATACCAGAACCCTTATAAGCCAAAAGGGCCACCCCAGATAAGAACGTGAGCATAGCGCCCCATCTGAACCACCAAAGGGCGCGAGGCACCAATTTTTGAATCGCTCCTGCTCTGTGCGCCGGGTCAGCTTCCTTAAAATATTCAGTCTGAACAAAATTAAAATAATAAAGCAGCCCAATCCATGTGATGCCCCCTAATAAATGAATCCAACGGGACAAAAAGTCCAAACCGTACATCGAAAATATAGCCAAATCACCCATGCCTTTTCCCTCTTATCGAGTCACTTTTTATCGAACGTTAAGAATTCGATACTCCTACTTCAGCATAATGTTACCACTGAACATTTTTAAAAAGAACAAAAAAACCCCGCGCGATGCGGGGTTTAATTTTGCATTTTCGGGCCAATCAAAGCCCGGGAAAGTAGGCAAAATTACATCATTCCGCCCATTCCACCCATTCCGCCCATATCTGGCATTGCGGGTGCTGCTGGTGAGTCTTCGACGATCTCAGTAACCATGCATTCAGTAGTGATCATGAGCCCAGCCACAGACGCAGCGGCTTGAAGAGCCGTTCGCGTGACTTTAGCAGGATCAGGAATACCAAACTTAATCATGTCACCATACTCGCCAGTTGCCGCATTATAGCCTTCGCTACCCGACATCTTTTTAACCTTATCGACGACTACAGATTCCTCGTCTCCGGAATTAGCAACGATCTGACGCATGGGCGCTTCCATTGCTCTTCTCAGCAAGTTTATGCCTACATTTTGATCCTCATTATCCCCAGTTAGCCCTTCAACAGCGCTTAAGGCTCGGACTAGCGCAACACCGCCGCCTGGAACAATTCCTTCTTCCACTGCGGCTCTCGTAGAATGCAGGGCATCTTCAACACGCGCTTTCTTTTCTTTCATTTCAACTTCAGTTGCTGCTCCAACTTTAATGACGGCTACGCCGCCAGCAAGTTTTGCCACGCGCTCTTGAAGCTTCTCCCTGTCGTAATCAGAGGACGTTTCTTCAATTTGAGTTCGAATCTGATTAACTCGAGCCTCAATATCGTCTGACTGACCGGATCCATCGACAACGGTGGTGTTTTCTTTAGTAAGGCTTATTCTCTTGGCTTGACCGAGATCCTCAAGAGTGGCTCCCTCCAAAGACAATCCTACTTCCTCAGAGATAACAGTGCCGCCTGTCAAAGTAGCGATATCCTGCAACATTTCTTTGCGTCTATCGCCGAAGCCAGGCGCTTTAGCCGCTGCAACTTTAACTATTCCGCGCATGTTGTTTACAACCAAGGTCGCGAGAGCCTCCCCCTCAACATCCTCAGCAATAATCATTAGCGGCTTGCCCGCTTTCGCAACAGCTTCCAGGATTGGGAGCAAATCTCTAATATTTGATATTTTTTTATCAAAAAGGAGGATATAAGGCTCTTCCAACTCAGCGCTCATGCTGTCTTGATTGTTTATAAAGTATGGTGAAAGATATCCGCGATCGAATTGCATGCCCTCAACGACATCGAGTTCATTTTCTAAACCACTACCTTCCTCAACGGTAATCACACCTTCTTTACCTACTTTATCCATAGCTTCTGCAATGATGTCACCAACTTGCGTGTCACTATTTGCAGAAACGCTTCCTACTTGAGCGATAGCCTTTGAATCTGAGCAAGGCTGAGCGAGACCTTCTATCTCTTTCACGGCAGCAGCAACTGCTTTATCTATGCCTCTCTTCAAATCCATGG
The DNA here is from genome assembly GCA_913428515.1 of uncultured Gammaproteobacteria bacterium. Taxonomy (GTDB): domain Bacteria; phylum Pseudomonadota; class Gammaproteobacteria; order Pseudomonadales; family Azotimanducaceae; genus UBA9659. The sequence goes on from CAJYCI010000001.1 coordinate 49,918, forward strand.
GGTTCATACCCGCAGCGACTGATTTAAGACCTTCGTTTAATATGGATTGGGCTAGCACAGTCGCGGTTGTTGTTCCGTCGCCTGCAACATCAGAGGTTTGAGAAGCAACTTCCTTAACCATTTGTGCACCCATGTTTTCGAACTTATCAGACAATTCGATTTCTTTCGCGACGGACACACCATCCTTTGTTACTGTCGGCGCGCCAAAAGACT
>CAJYCI010000002.1 GCA_913428515.1 uncultured Gammaproteobacteria bacterium
ACCATAACCGGCTTAGTTACAAGAGGCGTTATTTGATTGTTAGCTTTCATCTCTAACCCTAACGGATCATCCGAAGGCGCTATTAATTTGTGAAATCGCCAATAAGCTCCCATGTGCAAAGAAATATAATCAGAAGCCTCTTGGATTTGATTTGCTATTTCCGCATTCATTTCCGCAGTCAATCCGCCAGGCACATAGTCCTCGTTAGGTAGCCTAACCCCAACCGCAATGTCATCTCCAATTTCATTTCTAATCGCTGCGAGGACTTCGTGGAGAAATCTCATTCGGTTCTCTAAGGTCCCTCCATACTCATCAGTCCGCTTGTTTAACGCTGGGGATAAAAACTCATGGATCAGATACCCGCTCGAAGCATGAACATCAATCCCATCTAATCCAGAATCTCTCGCTCTCTTTGACGCGCTGGCGAAACTCGCGATGACATCATCGATCATACTTTTAGTCATCTCTATAGGAATTACACCGGACATGGGATTAGGGATTGGGCTAGCCGACCAGTTTTCTTCCATGCCTTGGACACTAGCACCCGGGTGATATAGTTGGATGAAAAGCTTCATTCCATGAGGTCGCAAACGATCGGTCATTTTTGATAAAAAGGGAATGCAATCATCCGAGTAGATCGCTATCCCCGAGGGTGCTCCCCGATGCACACCAGTGGCCTGGATTGTTGACATCCCCACACCGCCCTTCGCCCGAGCCTCATGATAAGAGATCAGATCTTCACCACTCAAACCAGTCCCATGCGGTGATCGAACTATTCGGTTTTTTAATTCAATACTTCCGACTTCTAGCGGAACAAAGAGATTATCGTATATCGCCATTTCATCGCCATCAAAAAAGATCTACATACAATCACGTTAATTATCTCGCGAAGCAGTTGCAAATTTTTTTTCAAAGAGCTTTGTTGATCGCAAAATTTTTATCGTAACTGCTTAGGGGTTAGTAAAAGCTAGATCTGCACAGCCGTTCGTTGTCCACGCAACCACTGTGCTTAGGTGAATATTAAGTGGCTTTCCAGATCCCAATGCCCACCAAAGTATCGCTCTTTCATCCCAGTCTGGATAAGTAGCAAGCGAATCTCCAAGGACTCTCCTCATCGAATCAAGCCTAGCCGGATAAAGGCAGTTGCAACTCTGCGAGCGAGCTATCCCAGACATTAGGCATTGATCTACTTTCCTTTTAAATAATGCAACCTCAGAAAATAGCTTCTCAGCTTGTATTACTTGTTGCGCATCGTGGAGGAAAATTGGTCTTCTCTCTCCATCACCTGCAACCGACGATAAAGAAGTCGCCGCCATGACAAAAAAGCTCAAGCTCAAAGATTTCATTCTTTTCATTTCTTCGCATTAACCGAGTTAATTTTTTTCCTCCGCAGCGCAAACTCATCAACTGTTACAAGCTTGGCCCCTATTTTCAGGGCGGTTGCAAAGATAATATCTCTAAACAACCTTTCCGAAATTGCGCCCGAACCTAGAGCGCTCATAAAAATTTTGCCGTCTGCAGGATGTTCTAATATTCCAGCGCCAAGTAATTCTAGTCGCCATTGCTTTAGATCGCCCGAGTACCGAATACGTTTTTCTTTCTCCCACAAGCCAATCTGCAAAAAGCTAACGGCTGAGATGCTCAGTTCATCTCGCTGATACGCCCTTGTTATCAACTGTCTTGCTTTTAAACCCAATAGATCTGAACCGGAATCAAGCAAAAGCAAACTTACCGTATCAAGCAGAACCATCACGATGGCTAACTTTTTTTAAGGGAGCCTCTGGCCCCAATCGCGTCTGGCTCTATCGGATGCCAGTCTTCCTTATGAAACCCGAACAACTTCTTTGGTCTGGTTTTAATCGGAACTAATCTGGAAACAGGCTTACCGTTTTTTGTAACGACGATTTCTTCCCCAGAGTTAGCTACTTCATCCATTAAACCCAAACACCGTGCTTTAAATACTGACGCTTTAACCTTTTTCATAATTTACTATAGTCATGACTATGGTCATATATTATTTATTTAAGGAAGGATAGCAACATAAAAATATCGCTCCGTTGTCCTCTAGAGGATTAAAATATTATTAGATCATTTGAAAGAAATTCTAATGGGAAGAGTTTTCAAACCGCTTACAAAATTTGAATTTACGATTTCTGCATCGCCAGCGAGCTCGATCGCTTTAACTCTCGAGAACAGTTCCTCGTATAAAAACTTAAGTTCAAGCTTAGCCAAAATATTACCTAGACAGTGATGCGCTCCAAAACCAAAAGCGAGATGCCTATTAGGCTTCCTGTCTGCAATGAAGTTTTGAGGTTTTTGGAAGACGTCTTCATCCCTATTGCCTGAGGGGTAAAGCAGCATTAGAGCGTCTCCGGCTTTAATCTCTTTGTTTCTGAGAGAGTAGTTTTCGGTAGCGTATCTCATAAAATGTTTTACGGGGCTTACCCATCTTATAGACTCTTCAACCGTCAGGTTAGAGATTGACGGGTCACCAGTTATCTTTTTTAACTCTCCAGGAACCGACGCTAAAGCTTGAACTCCTCCTGAGGCGGCGGAGCTAGTTGTATCGTGTCCTGCAGTTGCAATGATTATGTAATAAGACATTGCCTCGAGCTCACCGATCCGGTTTCCATCCACGGTGGCGTTGGCGATCACCGATCCCACATCCTTGCCTGGATTTTTTCGACGGTCCTCAGTCATTGCCGAAAAATACGCAAAGAACTCCATAATAGTTTGCATGCGATCTTCTTCTGACAATGCTTTTCTCTGCATGTCGAGATCCTCAGCGCCGAAAAGTTCTTGCGTGAGTTTCAACATGAGTGGCTCGTCTTCAGGCGGCACTCCCAAAATCATCATAATCACTCTTAGCGGAAACCAAACAGCGACATCATTTACAAAGTCTAGCTCTCCCCCCATTTCACCCATCTGATCAACGGTTTCTTTTGCAAGAACTTTTATCCGGTCTTCGAACTTTCGGAGATTGAGCGGCATAAACCAGTCTTTCGTCAAGGCTCTGAATTTCCCGTGATCCGGATCATCCATATGAATAAGAGTCCTCAATAGCTGGCCCTGTCCTGATTCTTCGATTTGTTTCTCGACTTTCTTAGACTGTAAAACCGACTGCGCAGTATTCAAAAACTTATCATGCTGACGCTCAATTTCTAAGATATCTGAGTGCTTAGATACGACCCAAAATGGCTTGTGAGATTCTGTTTCAATCCAAGCTAACGGATCATTTTTTCTAATATCTGCAGTTAGCGCTTGGAAATACGCGTCATTTGCAAAGGTTGAAGGCTTTACGATATCGTTATAGATCATCACGCATCCTAGGGGCAACTTAAGAAATTTATTTCTTTAACAAATTCAATAGGCCTGATGCTTCAACGCTGCTAGACATATCCAGAAGTCTTTCTTTGTGATCAAGAAGCTCCTCATAGGTAACATTCTTGCCCAAGTTAATATGATCATTTGAGAATATCGCGCTCGAGTAAAACTCGCCATTTCCTGCATGGATAACCCTCCCGGTAGGAGCATCTTCATCGCACATTAGCAGAACCGAGGGCGTTACTAGCTGGGGATGCCTTTCCTCAGACGGGTTATCAGGATTAACATCGACCCCAGGGATAGTCCCAATCAAGCGCGTTTCTGCGGCGGGCGCTAGAACGTTAACTTTGATATTTTTTGAGAGTCCTTCTATGCATAGAACATTCATCAGGCCGAGCATTCCCATTTTAGCAGCACCATAGTTTGCTTGGCCAAAATTTCCATAGATACCCGAAACAGAACTTGTCAGCACTATTCGTCCATAATTTTTTTCGTACATAATGGGCCATGCCGCCTTGGTTACGTAAGCTGTTCCATTTAAATGAACATCTAAAACCAAATCCCAATCAGACATTTCCATATTCTTAAAGCTTTTGTCCCTAAGTATCCCAGCATTATTAACAAGCACATCAATGGTGCCAAACGCGCTCATCGCGTCGTCGATAATTGATTGGGCGCCAGCTTTATCGGCAACACTGGCTTTGTTGGCGACTGCTTCTCCACCTAATTCGCGGATTTGCTGAACAACCAAATCTGCTGCGTCGCCAGAACCAACACCATCACCAGAACCCCCTAAATCATTCACAACAACTTTTGCACCTCTTCGAGCAAATTCTAGTGCATGCGCTTTACCCAGCCCCCCGCCGGCCCCAGTTACAACAACTACTTTTCCCTCAAAATCACTCATTCGCTCTCCTTTCTGCTCTCTTGAATAATACTCTCTAATATTGGCATTAAATAACTAAAAAATAGTTTTGGGTTTTCGCTCATCGGAAAGTGACCAATTCCCTTCATCTCTGACCAGGTCGAGCCGGGAATCATTTTGTGAGCATCTCTGCCTGATTCGACTGGACTGCTCCAATCATATTCCCCGGAGAGAATATGAACAGCTATTTTATTAGTATCGATCCTAGATGCGTCACGAGTTAAATCAAATTCTTCGGTATAATATTGGAGGTCTCCTAAAAACAGTGGGTCCCACCCCCCAGAATACATATAGGCTATCTCCTTTCTATAAGCTTTCGGTGAATCAGGGGACGTCATTCCCTCCATAAGTCTACCCTTATACTGACCGTTTACCTGGGGGTGATCCAACTCCGAGAAATTACGAACACTTCCATCAACTTTAAGCGAACCCTCTAACGAGATTACAGCTCGAAACTCTTCAGGATGATTGAGAGCTAAATCAAGAGCCAAGAGCCCCCCGATTGAGCAGCCCATGAAAACCGGTCTATCTAGCATTAAGGCCTCTGATAACTGAAGAGGCACTGATCGCAGGAAAGCTCCATTTAATTTGTACGGTTGTTCCCACCATTTTTGGGCCGGTGGCGGTAAAGATTTACCATGAAAGGGTAAATCATAAGTAATTAAACGGAACCGCTGAGTAATTTCTCTATTCTCATACAAGTGCCTCCATTGGCTGCCATGAGAACCCGCAGTATGTTGAAGCATAACAGGAATCCCATCTCCAACCTCTTCATAGTAAATCCTGAAGTTATGGCCACCTATTGGGAGGCGCATATAAGATCCCCTCACATCCTCTATGACATGAGTTTCTTTTGTCTCGTAGCCCATAATATTGTTCTCAGCGGTTTCTCCCCTTAATAATTCAATTGACCTCATAAGCGCTGAGTAATATTGGGCAAAAACTACTTTGTCCGCTTTTCTTGACAGTCCACCTCTCATGGAAAGATTAGCGATAATATCGTTATTAAATCGAGCAGGCCTAGCAGCTAACAGTCTGCTCCAAACATCTGCTTCGCCCGAAATCTCTATGACTCGCTCGGGGCTATAATTTGCTGAAACAATTTCTCCCTTTTCCAGGAATAACTCTAGTTTTTGATTGCCAATAATCAACCTCAACCCGCCGCTCCAATGCCTCGATGCCATCTTAAACTCAGAGTCTTGATCGCAGAGGCTCATCCACGATTGTTGATCAAACGTCGGGAAATTCACTTCCACTTATTCCAGACAATTATGTCTTTGACGGGTTTCCTTTTTGTTGGACCAAATTTAACCGCCGGGAAACCAATAGGTATGAGCGCCGCTGGATGGGCATCCTCGGGGATTTTACATACATCTCGGATTACATCCTCGATGAGAGAGTGGCTTGTTGTCATCAAGGTCCCCAGGCCTAAAGCCCGGGCGGCAAGGAGCATATTCTGCACGGCTAAGTATATAGAACTCCCCGCAACCAGGGTATTCGGTTCCGACGTTGGAGAAGAAAGCTTATATAAGCAAGGGATAATAATAGCGGGGGCGGTCTTCAAATTTTTGAAAAAATTCTCTGCCCCAGACATCATTAATCTTTGACTTGAATCTTCAGTCTTCTGGCTACTTTCTACCAGAGTCTTTAGCTGACCACCCTCATAGAAATCTCGCAACGCGTCGGCTAATAGAATCTTCACTGGATCTCTGTCTGCAACAACGAACATCCATGGTTGATGGTTCGAACCACTTGGCGCTTTAGAGGCTGCCTCTATAATTTTTTCAATTAATTCCCTAGGAATGGGCTCTTCTGCCCAATACCTGATGGCGCGCTGAGTGTAAATAATCTCCCAGATATCGTTAACCTGCAGCTCATTCCTCTCTCTATCTTTCACTTAGTTTCCCTCCATTTATATAGAGCCTATAACTATAACTTAACGCCAAGCGACGCTCTGCGCCAGAAATTAAGTCTCCTTTAAGCTTCTCAATAAATTTTTCGTTTTCGCAACCTCAAAGAGCAAGATATTTGCTTGCAAATCAAAAAATATGACAAATGAGATTTGAACCTTGTTAAAACTAGGTATATCTTTTAGGTGTAAATTGCAGGGAAGCAGATTATGGCAACTAGATCAGTTCGCACTATCGATCCAGCCTACCACAAACTATTAGACCAAGAATCCAGACCGATTCCCGAATCATTTCGGAGAGATTCTCCGATAGAACCGGGACCCACTTTCGTTCCGGTTAAACGGTACTATTCGAGAGAGTTCTTCGATTTGGAAGTAGAAAAAATCTGGAAGCGGGTGTGGCAAATGGCTGCACATGAGGACGACATTCCGGAAGTAGGAGACTATCTTCCTTACGATATCGCAGGGCTCTCATTTCTAATTGTAAAGAGTGGCGAAAACGAATACAAAGCATATTACAACGCGTGCCTCCATCGAGGCCGAAAACTGAGGGAATACAGAGGCAAGCAGGCAGATGAGTTGCGATGTCCCTTCCATGGATGGGCCTGGAATATCGACGGCTCGCTAAAACAAATTCCTTGTCAATGGGATTTTCCAGACCTTAAACGATCTGAGCAATCCCTCCCGGAAGCTAAAGTTGGAAGATGGGGGAGGTACATATTTATCAACCCGGACCTTAATTGTGAACCGTTTGAGGATTTCATCGGGGATTTACCCTCGCATTTTAAACTTCTCCCTTATGAAAAAAGATATAAGCAGGCTCATGTAGCGAAGATAATTCCATGTAACTGGAAAACCGCAAATGAGGCATTTATGGAATCCTACCATGTCATCGCGACTCACCCGCAGATTCTTATGGGCGGCGCGCATGACGTCGACACAAAGTATGATGTATTCGGCAATTACTCTAGAGCTATTCGATGCGGAGCGCTTGAGAGCGAGGGGATGCCGCAATGGCCGCCACTTCCTGAAGATGGGAAGTTGAGATTGAGAAACCCTCTTAACGGATTCGTATACGAACGCATAGAGGAAGGGCTTGTTGAAGTAGTTAGTCCTGATGGTAGGCGTGGTCGTTTTGACGTTAATGGAAAATATATAGAAGGTGATTTGACCGAGGTAAATCCGCACCTCGCGAATTGGGCTGGTGGACCACAATTAGTTCAAACTGAATTTGATAAAGCTCTTGCAGAGAAGGCAAAAAAAAACGACAAGAAGATTCATCCAAGAGTGCTTGCTGCGGAAATCCAGAGGGAGTCCCTCAAGGAGGTTATTCCATCAATAGCAGATGACATAGCGGACATAGAATTTACCAGCATTTTCTTTACGCTATTTCCAAATTTTCATCCCTGGGGTTCATTCAACAAAATCAATTATCGGTTTAGACCTCATGGAAACAATCCTGAAGAATGCATTATGGAATGTATATACCTTGCTCCGATTCCTGAGAATGGAAAATACGAGCCCTGCAGAGAGATTCACTGGCTTGGAATAGATGATGACTGGACAAAAGCCCCGGAGTTAGGAATGTTAGCTAAAGTCTTTAACCAAGACATTAGAAATTTGCCATTGGTCCAGCAAGGCATGCATGCAACAGCAATGGAAAACCTTCAGCTTGCCGACTATAATGAGTCTAAGCCAAGACACTTTCACATGCTGCTCGAAGAATGGATTAATCGACCATGAACTGAGTTTCTGATGATTAAACTTAGCAAAACTTCTAAAAAAACGGAAAAGGCTCGATCAAAAAAAATCTATTAAGAGAATTAAGATTCTTTACTTCTCCAGGTTCCCTGAATAATTAGAAAGCTTCAACGAAGGATTAATGATGAATGAAGAAAACGCAGCTAACTCTAGCCAAGCAAATAATTTTTTGGACGAGAAACTTTTCAAGTCACGTTCAATCTCAATTTTTGGACAGATAAACGAAAAAGTCGCTCGATCAACAGCTGAGAAACTTTTGGCTCTGTCGGCTGAAAGTGACGAACCTATAACAATCTTTATAAGCTCCCCGGGAGGGCATGTCGAATCTGGAGATGTAGTGTACGATATCATCAAGTTTGTTAGACCTGAAGTTAAGGTAGTTGGAACCGGGTGGGTTGCGAGCGCTGCCACAAACATTTTTCTGGCAGCAAAAAAGGAAAACCGTTTCTCGCTCCCTAATACCCGCTACCTAGTTCATCAACCCAGCGGAGGCTCAAGAGGCGACGCAACCGACATAGCGATACAGGCCGAAGAAATACTCAAAACTAAAGCAAGGATTAACAAGATCATATCAGAGGAGACTGGCAGACCCCTTGAACAGGTAGAAAAAGATACTGATCGTGACTATTGGATGTCGGTGAAAGAAGCGATCGAGTATGGAATAGTAAGTAAAGAAATTACTTCCATAGGAGATATAACCTAACTAGTGTTGCAATCACATAGAAAAATCTGCGTTTATTGCGGTTCAAGTCGGGGCGAAGATTCGGTTTATGCAGACGCAGCTAAAGAGTTAGGAAAAGAGATTGCAGGTAACAGCAATACTCTTGTCTACGGGGGGGCAAGGATCGGACTGATGGGTATCTTAGCAGATACGGTCTTGGCCGAGGGAGGTAGAGTCTTCGGCGTAATCCCAAATAATTTAGCAGAGCTAGAAATCGCTCATGACGGTCTATCCGAACTGTTTTTATGTGAGGATATGCATGCTAGAAAAAAGAAAATGTCCGAACTAAGCGATGGCTTCATCGCGATGCCTGGAGGTCTAGGAACCCTCGAAGAGCTATTCGAAATATGGACCTGGGCCCAATTGGGTATTCACAGCAACCCTATCGGGATTTTTAATGTGAATCGTTATTTTGATCCAATGATTTTCTTCATTGAGAAAGCTGTCTCAGCTGGGTTTATCAGACCCGGACACACCTCCTCACTGATTATTGAAGAGCAACCGAAAAACCTTATAAGATTAATTAACTCTGGGAAATACGAAACCGTAAAAAAAGTGCCTGATGAGAGAGATTAACTCTTGTCAGAGGCGAACCTAGCAATCAGTGTTTTTAAGAAAGAAACAACTTGCGAACCTAAAGTAAGGTATTGTTTGCCTTAATTGCTAAGGGGGAAGAACGATGGGTTATCATCACGTGGCACTTGCGACAAAAAATATTAAAGCAATACATGAATTTTATGAGGAGGTAATGGGCTTCCAATTAGTAAAAGTTGAAGTCGCGCCATCTCCGGAGGGAGGTTGGGCAAAACATTTTTTTTATCGAATGGAGGATGACTCGAAGTTCATTGCTTTCTGGGAAATCCACGACCTCCCCGGTGTTGACATCGATTTCGAAACTAATATTTCAAAAGCCGCTGGGTTACCAGATCATATAAACCACCTTGCATTTGATGTAGCTGATTTATCGGAACTGACTCATCGTAAAAATCAGTGGTTAGATTCGGGATACGATGTGCTAGAAGTCGACCATAACTGGTGCCGTTCGATATATACAAAGGACCCCAACGATAACCTAGTTGAATTTTGTCTGACTACCGGAGACTTCGATAAAGAGGATCGAACTTTCGCTTTAGCGCAATTGAGGTCAAATTTTCCAAACTACTCAGCCCCCCCAAAAAGCACCGAACTTCATAAGAAAAACTCCAATTCGAAATAAAGCACCGGTTTCAATCTTATAAAAACCTTTCACGAAAAGGTCTTAATGGCTTCCGATATTGCTTTTGCTCCAGCGATCGTAGATTTCTTCATTGACTCTATTTCAGGCGCCTGGTCTTTTATACTTCCCAGTTCTTTCAATGCACAGTGCGCAGCCTCGTATCCTCCGAGTTTTGACATGCGTTGAAGCCAAGAAGAGATGTGAGGAAATTCCGAAACGTCGAAAACGTCAGTATAGTGCGATTGCATCTGTCCTATTTCTGCGTAAGCGCTTATATCTGCAATAGTCGGGTGTTGAAAAATTAAAAAATCATTCGTGTTTAAAAAAAAATTTTCTAATATCGTTAATGCTGCTCGGAAATTTTTTTCTGCTGCTTTTATAGACTGCTCCGAAAATTTCAGATCTGGCCTCACTCGTTTTGCGACCAAGGTAGACCCTTCTCGGATATTTCTGTGATGATAATGAAGGTACTGATCTACTTTTGCCCTCTCCTTTGGATTTTCCGGATAAAGCTCCTCCCACCCGTTAGAACTAGCTAAATAAGCCAAAATTGCATTGGATTCGCCGAGAGAGAACCCAGTGTCTGGTTCTTCAAAGCAAGGAACAGTGCCACCTGGAAACTTTGAAAGGAATTCGGGACTCCTAGAGCCATTGTTGTTGGATGATCCAGGCATTGACAGCACAAACTCAAATGGCACTCTTTTCAACAAAAGAAGCCACACCACTGCACGAACTGGCTGCGAAAAGGGGACACCGTAGACTATTGGCAAACTCATTTTCTATCTCCCTGGTTTAAATCTTCGTCCCGAAACTATAAGATTTTTAAAGTCGATGCAAACTCAACGAGAAATAAAATGACAAAACCAATATGTCTAATAATTGGCGCGGGGGCAGGGATAGGCGGAAACGTAGCTAAAAAGTTCGCAAGTCATGGTTATCATTCGTTCTTGACTCGGCGAAGCAACGCGACAGGACTTAATGCTCTGATTAAAGGAATCGAGAACGAGGGAAATAAAGCGTCAGGGAAAATAGTTAATTTGATGGAAGAAGGATCGATTGAAGAGTTAGTAACTGATATCGAGACCAATTTGGGGCCAATAGAGACCGCCGTTTACAACCTAGGCGCACAGATTGGAAACCATACGCTTGAGAATACATCGCACAAAGCATTTGAAATGGGTTGGCAGCTGGGATGCTTCGGCCTATATCGTTTAGCACATACTCTAATTCCTATCATGAAAGCGAGGGGGGCGGGAAACATTCTTGTCACTTCAGCGACAGCTGCCGTTAGAGGAAATAAGGGTCAGCACTCGCACGCGGCTGCCATGGGCGGGCGGAGAATGCTATGTCAATCGCTTAACGCTGAGTTTTCGTCTGCAGGGATCCACGTTGCACACATCGTCGTCGATGGGGTAGTGGACGCACCAGACACAGTGGGGAGGCTTCTTGGTCCTGAAAGTTTTACCAAGCTGAGAGAAAAATTAGGAGGCAGTAAAGATGGCTTGATGCTCCCAGAAAAAATCGCAGAGACCTATTTCCATATTTCACAACAACATAGATCAGTATGGACGCATGAATTAGATCTTAGATCTTTCAGCGATTCCGCATGGTGGAATAGCTGAGAAAACAGAAACGCAATGGGTGCTAAAAAAGAAGCTTAAAAAAAAATAAGATCTATAGAATGGAAGGAATAATCGAACCGAATGAAAGTTGATAATAAGCGTGATTTCAACAGCGATCCATTTAACCAGTATCTGGGACTAACCCTCGAGGAGACCAGACAAGACTCTGCACGAGTTAAGCTTCAAATCGGAGCAACTACACCAACAGGCATCAACAACAGTGTGCATGGCGGAGTCTTAGCTACCATAACTGACATGGCTGCTGTAACCGCTGTGTTTGCAAGTATGCGTGACGATGACATTCCAGGAGGAACAGCAGACCTGCAGATCTCATACCTCAGGCAGGCGCACTGGAACTGGCTAGAAGCAAAAGCAAACGTCTTAAAGAAGGGAAAACAATTGGCAACGATTCAAGTTGAAATAACAAACAACGAGAGAACTCTTTGCGCCTTAGGACGGGTACTTTATGCTTTAAAAAGATAAATCGTAAGAAAAGAGCATGAATAAATACGAAGAAAAAGCAGCAGCATTCGTTGAAATGGCTCACACCATTATTTGGTGTGCCGTTGGAACACTAGATAAAAAGAACAGACCGGGAAGCCAAATCCTTCACCCATTCTGGGATTAGGATGTTTAAGAGCTTGTTAGTTGGTTAGGAACTGGTGCCAATAAAACAAAGCGGAGTCATCTTGAGCAAAGCCAATTTGCAATAATCAATTATTGGGCGCTAAATCAAAATACTTGCACAGCCGAGAGTAAAGCGAACTGATGCTTTGATTTAGACATTCGCGATTATGTCTGGGATCGTTATCTTGGGCTACCGAAACCTCTCGGTTACAACCTAGCAATTATTCCGTGGTGGGGAAATCATCGGTCTGAGAATTTTGCTGTTCTACGCTTTGATCTATGGCAGCTGAAGGTGTTTCCAGGCAATGCCCTGATGCGATTTAGTGAAGGACTTTTTTCATGGGCCGAAGGTAAAGAATTTAACTTTAACTATTCTTGTCACCGTGCTTTAGAATACTGATTATCTCTCTATGGCGAGTTCGGTCAATCTTGTAACGAAAAAATAGAAGAACCCCGAGAATAGTAAAAACAGAAGTAGCAGGACCCGCAATGAAACCCAACTGCCATACTATTTCTTCGGAAACTTGACCTGTAACCGCTCCTCGAGGGAAGCCTATGTAATCAAGCAAGATCCCCCCAAACACTAACCCCGCAGACGCAGTAAATTTGTTCGCGAAAGAGCGTGCTGAAAAAATAATTCCCTCGCGACGGTCACCAGTTTCTAATTCGTGCTCATCTGCAATATCAGCAAACATGGAGTTTACAGTCGCAAATAGTGCAATCGCTAACATAGTTGTTATTCCACTATTGATTACAAGTATGACCAAAAGAGAATCCGAGCCTGGCTGGGGAAACCAACCAAAGTCAAATAGTCTTAAAACTATCGGAATATTAACCAAGACAACCACTGACAAAGCGCAACCTATCAAGGTAGGTTTTTTATCGAAGCGCGCGGTAAGCAAAGGAACAAAAAGAATTGAAAGCATCAAACCGATCAGTTGACCTATCGAAAAAAAACTAAGTTGCTCAGTTGTCATTTCGAAAAAATGAAAACCCATAAAAGGGCTCAAGACAGCCTCTACCGTGATAATGAACATGCACAAAATCATTCCGAAAAAAATCGTACGGAAAGAGGCGTTCCTAAATGCATCGAGGAGTTCTCTTCGCAAAGACTTAAATTCAAAGTTAGATGAGGAATTTGAAACCCTTTCTTTTAAACGCGGAATCTCTTTCCGGGTCCCAAAAACGCAGATTAAAACTGCAAAAACCATTATTGCCCCAGCAAAAATAGACCAAGAAAAATATGCCTCCTGATTCAAAAGAGCTGGATTAAACTCTTCGGTCGTAGGGAAGAAAATTCGGTAAGATAGCGGCACAAAAACGACCCCTCCCAAATATCCAAAAAAAGTGCTGAAAGCGTATAAGGTTGAACGCTGATCGTAGTCTTCAGCAAGTTCTGCTCCAAGAGCTAAATGCGGCACGTGATAAAAAGTCATCGATGCACGAACTAGAATCGCGAACACCGTTAACCAAATGATAAGTCCAAACTCATTTAAACTGTTGGGAGGGTTAAATAGAAAGAAGAAAGTCGCCGCTAATGGAAACGCGGAAAGAAGTATAAATGGATGACGACGACCCCATTGACCTGAGTGTTTATCCGAGATGCTTCCGGCAAGCGGATCAGTGAAGGCATCAAACACGAGTGCAATAGCCAGCGCGATACTGGTGGCAGTGGCGGAAATCCCTATCACTTGATTGTAGTAAAAAAGCAAAAACACGTTGAACCCGGCATTTTTTATCGCTTCCGATACCTGACCAGAGCCAAAACTAACCATAGTCGGGAACGTTAACTTGCTACCCATGCATTTTGCCTTGCAATAAGAACAAAGCATCAGAACAGTTTTAAGGATCCCACACAATGGTAATAGGCTAATTTCTCCCACAAAAAAGGTGTCTAGCCATATAAAAGACAAAATATGAGAGCTTCAAATCAAACCTGATAAGCTAGAGTTTCCTAGCAAAAGGTTAATATGGAAATAAATCGCTTCAGTAATCTTAAAGAGATGTCTCCAGCTTATAAGGATCGATTCTCTAACCTCTTAGCAAAGAGTTTTACAAACGATGGCTTGATGTGCGGGACAATTGGGGGCGCGAAATGGAAGCAAATAGCGCCGAAGTATTTTCGAATCCAAATTCATTATTCAGATACCCTAATTGTCGCAACTAATGAGGAGTCGCCGATAGGCGCCTCTTTTCTCAGATCTCCGCAATCAGAAATGCATTTAGCAACTGACATGTATTTTCAATTACGAACGGCTCTCCTGTTAGGAAAACATTTTAAGCACCTAGCCAAGATTTCTCTGGAAATCGCCGACCAGATACCGAATAAACCGCATTGGTACATTAACCAACTTGCTGTGCATCCAGACTTTCGGTCGTTGGGAGTCGCAAGAAAACTTATAGGGGAAATTATAATGCTGAAAAAAAACGAGGATATACTGATCGACTGTGAACAACACCTATGTCCTTTCTACGAAATATTTGGCTTTGAAAAGATAGAAGGCTTTAAAGACGAAGAGCTCTCTCTGATGATTCACACATCCAATTAACTGCTGCCGGAAATGCTCAAGTTCCGGTTGCTCTAAATGAGCTATACCACGTAACGTGCTAGAACGATAAGTGCGACGGTTAAAACCAAAAAACCAACCCCAGTGTATCCAATTAGTTTTGCAGTTTTTGTGTCATCATCATCAAATATTGCCAACGAACTACTCCTTAAATAAAACTCAAGCTTAATACGGTTTAAAATCAATTGAAATCAGAGTTTTCGACGATCCCTTTTTTATTTTTAATTAGAAAAAAGAAACCATCGCCCCGCATCCACGAATGAAAACCCTCCAAAAAGCGAAGCGCCCATCTAGGTTTGTGATTTTTCGCCCATTCGCTAGCCACGAATTTGTTAGCTTCTGCCATCGTTGGATATACATGAATAGTCCCCAATATTTTTCTGAGCCCTATTCGGTGCTTCATCGCTAGGGTGTACTCACTTATTAAATTAGACGCGTGATCAGCCGCGATAGTAACACCAAGAATTTTGTCAGTGCCAGGTCTTGTAAGCACCTTAATCAAGCCAAGCGTCTCTCCATCAACTATTGCTCTATCAAGCTCCGATACGTCATAGGTTGTCACTTCATATTTTTTACCCAAAGAGATCGCATCTTTCTCGTTCAGACCTACTCGAGAAATCTCTGGATGAGAAAAAGTAGCATAAGGCATACACCGATAGTCCACAGGAAATTTTTTCACAAAGCTAAATAAGGAATTCACCGCAGCGTGCCAAGCCATATGGGACGCTGCATGGGTATACTGAAAACTCCCAGTAACGTCACCGATTGCATAAATATTGGGGAACTTAGTTCTAAGATATTTATCAACGACAACAGAGCCATCAGACTTAAGCTCAATATCTAACAAATCCAGACCCAAATTTTCTGTGTATGGCTTTCTACCTGCTGCTACCAGGAGTTGATCAAACACTATTTCTCTTTCCAGCCCCTGGTCATCAGACACTCGGAGTATGTTTCCGTCCTCGGAAGCCTCAACTTGATTTGCTCTTGTCCGGAGCAAAATTTCTACTCCCTCTGAATGAAGTCGATTGTAAACTATATTTGAGAACTCTTCGTCTTCGTTAGGCAGCAGAGAATCTAATGCTTCAACTTGTGTTACCTCCGAACCCAGACGTTTAAAAGTTTGGGCTAATTCAACACCAATTGCTCCTCCGCCTATCACTACCAAACGGTCAGGTCGTTTTCTTAGACTCCAGAGATTTTCCGAGGTCAGGTACGGAAAAGTTTCGATCCCTTCAATATTGGGAATCAAAGGCGTAGCTCCGGTAGCCAAAATAATTTTTCTGGTAGAAATAATTCTGTCACCGACTTGCACATGCCAAGGAGAGAGTATTCTAGCCTCTCCTAAAACCACGTCTACGCCCAAAGACCGATATCGCTCGACCGAGTCTTTCGGCTCGATAGCCTGGATGATTCGCATAACGCGATCCATAATCTTACCGAGATTAACTCTTGGGACTGAATTCTTAAAACCGAGACTCTCTGCCTGAGCGTTTTCAAAAGAATGCCTCGCCGATCTGATGAGAGCTTTGCTGGGGACGCACCCGGTATTGAGGCAATCGCCCCCCATTTGATCTTTTTCTACTAGCGAAACCTTGGCTTTTAATGTCGCACCAATCAATGCCGCGACTAGCCCCCCAGAACCGGCTCCGATAACAACTAAGTCTCTTTCAAATTTCCCAGGCTTCGTGAAACGCTCATACAAATGATGAGAATTCATCCTCTCAATTAGAGATTTTGCAATCAGAGGAAAAATACCGAGAAGTGCGAAGGAAATAATAATCCCGATCGAAAAAATTTGGTCAGCGGTCTCTATCGTTGCTAGCTGAGTACCAGCATTTACATATAAGATAGTGCCCAACAACATTCCAAGTTGAGATACCCAAAAGAAAGACCAGATCCTTATTTTAGTCAGACCCATCAAAGCATTGATTAAAAAAAAGGGAAAGATAGGTACCATCCGCAGCGAAAAGAGATAAAAAGATCCATCCTTCTCAATCCCTGAATTTATCGCAGCTAATTGCTCTGTGAATCTGTTCTCAACTAAGCCCCTAAAAATCCAGCGAAACGCGAGCATTGCTAAAGTAGCACCAATCGTTGATGCGAACGAAGCAATTATTAAACCCCATCCAAAACCGAATATAGCTCCACTCGCTAGAGTAAGAATAGCCGCGCCTGGAATAGATAGGGCTGTTATGATTACATAGCTAAAGACGAATCCGACTCCAAGCCGAACTGGATTCTTCTCAAAACTTTCTTTAAGACGATCTTTTTCTTCAAGAACTGTTTCTAAAGACAGAATGGCATCCATGCCGGATAAATTTACAAAAGCGATAACTGCAATTGCTGCTGCCAAAGCAATCCAACGATACAATGTCATGAGCGTCTCTTCTTTAACTTCCTATCCAAGCTCGAATGCCTAAGATAACAAAACTATTTCAAGTTGATTACGAAACAATTTCTAACCCGATTCAATGAGGTAAGAATACAAATTGTCTGGTTAAACCGCGAAAGAGGCTCGGTTCAACCCAAGCGTCTTAAGCAACAACTCTGAAAACCAAACTTGCGCAGAATCAAGATGTACTATTTACTTAGTCTATTCTCCTTGACCCGATTTGAATAGATCATGACTAGAAAAAACCAGATTTGGGGCCAACTTTCTGATTTAGCAGTCGCAGCAAATAAGCTTTCAATAAAAGAGCTGAACGTTGAGCCTCAACGAGATTCTAAATTTTCTATTAATTTAGAAGGGATTCAATTGGATTTTTCAAGACATCTAATAAACCAGGGCATCTTCGATAGGCTAATAGATTTAGCTAAAGCTTCAAAAATCAGAGAAAAAGCTTTGGATATGCTCCAAGAAAAACTAGTGAATAAAACCGAGTGCAGATCTGCAACCCACATGACTTTGCGTTCAAAAATATCAGATAAAAATCAGGGCGAAAGAAATAAGTTGTTTCGATTTTCGGAATCCATACGAAATGGCGACTGGAAATCGTCTTCTAATCAGCGTTTCACAGATGTAATTAACATAGGGATTGGGGGCTCAGAGCTAGGACCGAAAATGGTGAGCGAGGCTCTAAAACAATATGCGTCAGGGCCTACTCTTCATTTTCTATCTAACCCCGACGGCGAGAGAATTTTTTCTCTTTTGAATTCTCTGCAGGCAAAAACAACGTTGATCATTCTATCTAGTAAAAGTTTTACAACAACAGAAACAATGACTATAGCCAAGATTGTATCTCATTGGCTAGCCAAGGAACTTGAGATAGACGATGTCGAATCCTCTGAGCATTTTATTGCGGTCACGGCTGACAAGGGGAAGGCAATTGCTCACGGCATTCCTAAGGAACAAATAATTACGCTTGACGAATCCATTGGAGGCAGATACTCAGTTTGGTCCTCAGTAGGTTTGCCTGTTTGTATATCTATCGGTCCCGATAGGTTTAAAGAATTCATTGCTGGCGGGAAAATGATGGATGATCATTTTCTTAACTCCGAATACCAAGAAAACATGCCCGTGTTGCTTGCACTGCTTGGGATCTGGTACAACAATTTCTTAGGCTCGCAAACTTGCGCGGTCATACCCTATTTAGAGAGGTTGTCGCCTCTAATAGATTTTGTTCAGCAACTCGAAATGGAAAGCAATGGCAAGAGCGTCTCTTTGGATGGCATACCACTCACCGCGACCACAGCACCCATAGTCTGGGGTCGAACTGGAGCAGGATCTCAGCATTCATTTTTCCAATTATTACACCAAGGGACAAAGTTGGTGCCTGTAGATTTCATAGGGGTAAAAAATGATGCTCTTGGTCATAAAGAACTCCACAAACTTTCACTGGCGAGCCTTGCTGCCCAAGCGGAAGCTTTAGCGAATGGGCAATACGATAAAAATGCTCATCTGAGCAACCCCGGAAACAAGCCCTCTTCCATTCTATTATTAGATGAGTTGACTCCGTATAATTTTGGGAAGTTAGTAGCCCTGTACGAGAACAAAACTTTCTCTCAAGCTGTTATATGGAATATCAACCCGTTCGATCAATGGGGAGTCGAATTAGGAAAAAGAATTACCATGGAACTATCTTCGGGCATCAAACCTAAAAATAGATCGGGGCAACTTCTGATAAAGAAAATGGGGCTCGAAGACTTCTAGGCAGGTCAACGCTGAGGCTGCGATAACTCTTTCTGAGGAATGACTACCGCAGTAACCAACAATACTAACAACAAGAGCAGACATGTTTGAGCAGCAGCTCCATAACTCCCAAAAATATCTGCGGCTACGGAAAAAACAAAAGGGCCGAGAGCACTCGCAAAAACCGATATCGAGGTGCTAAACCCGCTCACTTCTCCCACATGAGATGGCCCGAAGAACCGTATAAAAGCGAGGTTCGAAATGACTCCCCAAAGACCCCCACCTACCCCAAAACCAAATGCTAACGCCCAATAACCCCATGCGGCGTCAAGGAAAATAAATCCGAAGGATCCCAGAATGAAGCTTCCAAGCATTAAAATCAGAAACGGCTTAAGTGAACTCGAATCAACTAGCCAACTTGCTAAAAGGTTTGCCGAAGTCGAGAAAATTGCCACTGGAATGAAATAGCTGAACGCTACGTCTTTTGACAAGCCAGCTTCCGAAAAAATCGCCACAACATGAAAAGTGAGAGCAGTTCCAAACAAGGCATGCACAGCGAGACTCAGTGAATAAATCCAGAAAACTGGAGAAATCCTTGCATCTTTCAGACCCAAAGAAGTCTGCCCCGAAGAAATTTCCTCCGTAGGGTTATATGTCTCACCATCTGGCGCGAGATCACAACTTGCGGGGTTATCCCTTATAAAAATCAATGCGAGGGCTGAGAAAATGAGACCAACGATTAACGCCATTCCCCACAAGGTTTCGCGCCATCCGAAGAACGTAATCAAACCAGCTATTCCTAAAGGAGCAATAGAGAACCCAAATGAGACAAAAACGTTGCGCAATCCGCTAACTAGTCCTCTTCGTTTTACAAACCAAGGCAATAAGAGATTTCTTGAACAACTCGTCAAAACTCCCTGGCCAAAAAATCTGACACCAAAAAAACCAACCACTACCACTGCCAAGGTTATCCAAGAGGGTCCATCAATCCAAGATATGAATTTGTCAGCAAAGCTAAAGTAAAGAACCATCAAACCTAAAAAAAAGGCAGCAAAAGAAACCATAATTCGACCACCGTAAATATCAAACCAGCGGCCTGCCCTGGTAAGAAAAAAAGCTGATCCAATTGTGCCAAAAAGATAGGCCATTGAGAGCTCGGTTCGCGATAGAGAAAAAACCTCTATAAAATAATCAGTGAAAACCGCCATCCCCATTGTTTGGCCAGGGACACTTAAAAGAAACCCAAGAGCCGAGAATACCCAGATCACCCACCCATAGAAAAACGGAGTTTTTTTAGGATGAAAAGGCCAGGAGACAGAAATCAAGAGCGGTACCAAGGTATCTAGAGCGCCGAATACTAACACGATAATACCTCAGATTGACCAATGACAACTTAACTTTTAAATTGGAAAGTCAAATGTAAAAGGCAGAGAAATGAAAAATATTCTTTTCATCACAGCGGATCAGTGGAGAGGCGACTGTCTATCTGCGCTAGGACACAAAGTCGAAACGCCTAATCTAGACGCTCTAGCGAGGGAAGGTGTTCTCTTCAAAAAGCATTATGCGAATGCTGTTCCCTGCGGACCCTCTCGGGCGTCTTTGCATACAGGCATGTACCTTCAAAATCATAGATCAGGCACCAACGGCACACCACTTGATGCGCGTCATACCAATTGGGCCAAAGAATTAGGAACGATCAATCTCGAATCAGCGTTATTCGGATACACAGACACCTCACATGACCCGAGGGAGTTCAGTAGCGACCATAGAAATTTAAAGTCCTACGAGGGCATCCTTCCAGGAATAAAACCAGTTTTGCAGATGGGTACGGAGCCTCACGCTTGGGCTTACTGGCTGAAAGAGAAAGGGGTCGAAATCCCCGACCAACATTTCAAGCTCTATACCGACAAGATCTATGGAACGGAATACGAGGATGGTGGAGCAACACCGTCAGCGCTCGCACTGCCAAAGGAGCTAAACGATACTCCTTTTATGATCGACAAGGTCATCGAATACATTTCTGAGAAAAAGAAGTCCTGGTGCGTTCACCTGTCATTGCTAAGGCCTCACCCTCCATGGATTGCTCCAGAGCCATTCAACAAGATGTATCCACCTGCCGACCTTATGAAATTCAATCGAAAGGAAAAAAAAGTTGATGAAGCAAGCCAACATCCGTTTCTAAACGAGTTTTTGAACAAAACTGGATACCAAGCTCCAGAGGACGATAAAAAACTTGCTAGATTGAAAGCCTCATATTTCGGGTTGATGAGCGAAGTCGATCAAAATCTTGGCGTTCTTTTTGATTATTTGAAAGAGAACGACTTTTGGAATAACACCCTAATTATATTCACTTCCGATCACGGCGAACAGATAGGAGATCATTGGCTGTTGGGAAAGCTAGGATATTTTGATGAGAGTTACCATATTCCTCTAATTATCCGAGACCCGAATAATCATCAGAGTGAAGGCAAGATTATAGAAGAATACACTGAGAACGTAGATATGATGCCAACTATGTTAGATTGGTTTGATCTTCCCCTCCCTGTTCAATGTGATGGGCAAAGTCTTCTACCCTTTTTAAAAAACGATAAAACACCGTCAAATTGGAGAGATGCTGCGCACTGGGAATACGATTTTAGAGACATTGTAGAAGGGTCAGCCATGGAAAATTCTCTCGGATTAACGCACCACCAATGCACGTTAAATGTCCTACGAGACGACGAATACAAATACGTGCATTTTACTAATCTGCCCCCTCTTTTCTTTGACTTGAAAAAAGACCCAGGGGAATTTGTCGATCAGAGCAAAAACCCTGACTATGCATCTAGGGTCTTACATTATTCTCAAAAAATGCTTTCTTGGAGAATGAATCATGATGAGCAAACATTGACCCATATTAAGCTCACAGAAGAGGGGCCCGCTTACCGAGAATCACCACGTTATTAGCTCGTTCCAATGTTCGATGACTTCCGCATAAATTAATTGGAGGTCTTTTAACGTCGAAAAAGTAAAGCAAAAACCTTAAAAGCAAAATTAGGGTTTTGTCTCCGAATGCTCGAGCTCAGGATCCTTGTTCACCGCCTCGTAATTAACCCCAAGCATTTTTTTTACGAGCCAGCTTAAATTCGTCTGTCTATTAGTGAAAATTTGTCTCGCTAAAATAGACCGCAGTTTGGCCTGATTTTCTAATTTAAAATGCTCAAAAAATTTTCTTCGCGTCATCTTTCTATAAAGGCACTATTTTCAAGAGCTCGGGGTAAACTGCTTTTGGTAACTCTACCAGGGAAGCCCTTAAAATGGGGTACTCCTTGCTCATAATCTAAAAACTCTTCTTCATCAGAACATAAAACCGCATCACTCGAGATAAACGCTCCGGAGAGTAGGGCTTCAAACCTAGTCTCAGGATACCACCAGCCATGTGGCACTCTTACGTGTCCCTCCTTCATAGATTCTTGCACCGAAATCCTAGCAGACACTTTTCCAGAGGGAGTTTCGAGATTTACCCACTCTCCCTCTTCAAAACCCTCGCGACTGACATCTATTGGGTGCATATACAATTTAGGTTCTGGACAACGAGACCTCAGAACCGAAATATTCCGTTGGCCCGTCTGAAAAAATGGATCCTCTCTAACTCCTGTAAACACAAGATATGGATATTTCTTGTCAGGTGAAGGCCCCTCTCTGTAGTACGGCAACGGATCGAAGTTGAGGTCCGCGAGAATACTGGAGTAAAGCTCTACCTTGCCGGATGGGGTTGCGAAACCTGTCTTTCTATATTTTCGAAACTTTGGCGTGGGCGCCTCCATATAAGAAGTTTGTTCAAATTGAGCGAAAGTTCTGTTCGAGCGTGAGAGTCTATAATCTAGGAGATCTTCTAGCGAGTCCCAAGGAAAATGTTCTGCAAAGCCCATACGACGCCCTAGATCGCTCCAAAATTCGAAGGTGCTGGAGGCTTGAATTGGAGGCTCCACCGCTTTCTGAGAAAGGGTAAGACGATTGGTCCAACTCCACGAATCAGCGATATGGTTACGCTCGGTAAATACATCTCCAGGCAGAACATAGTCCGCAAGCATAGCAGTAGGGGTCATAAAAATTTCGTGCGCGACTATCAGTTCCTGGTTATTCAATGCCTTAAGGATTTGATGCTGATTCGCGTAACTAAGCAATGTATTGTTGCCTAGGACAAAGAGTGCTTTGATCTGGTAGGGATCACCGGTTGCCATCGCTCTGAAAACATTCGTCGGGTTCGCCATGTGGCAACCCATCACTAAATCAGCGTACGGAAAGCCCCATACCTTGTTTGTTGGTTCTTTTAAAATTTCAGCTACTCGGTAGGTAAAAACTGGATGGTCGTCGAAGCCTAGCTGTTTAGCTTTCTGTTCATCCGACAATCTATCATGCAAAGCTAATTCACTCTCCGGGATATATCCCGGATTGAAACCGCCGAGCGTTTCGCCTCCGACCACATCAAGATTACCAGTGATCGCTCTCAAAATTGAATGTAACCGGATCGCCGAGGTTGAGGAAATTTGCTGATCTGTTACAGGTGTCCATGGAATCACGGCGCCATTGGCCTTTGCATAAATACGGGCCGCCTCTGCTATATGGTTGCGATCCACGCCAGTAATTTGCTCTACCCGATCCAAAGGATATTCACTAACGCGATCGCACAATGCCTCGAATCCTTCACACCAGTCGTTAACAAAATCTCTATCATAAAGCTTCTCATCTATAATGACTTTCAACCATCCCAGACACATAGCAGCATCTGTTCCCGCACGCAGTCTTAGGTGAAGGTCAGCCTTTTCAGCTTGATCAGAAACTCTCGGATCCAGGACTATCAACTTTGCGCCGCGAGCTCTTGCCGACTTTATCGAGTTATATATGGGGGTCCAAGAGTGCTTACGGGGATTATGGCCGAATAGCACTATGCAATTTGTATTGCCCCAATCTGGCATAGGAAACCACCCGTAAGTGAGCCTGTTAACCGCAGCAGTGTTTCCAGCACACAAAGCCACCCCGCTAATCCAGTTGGGGGAACCAAGTAAATTCATAAAACGCCGATCCATACTGTGAGTTGTCTGAGTGTTCCAACCCGAAGTAGAAACCGCAAATGCCTCGGGCCCGAAACTATCAGTAATTCCTTTTAGTTTGACCGCTATTTCGTCCATAGCCTGTTCATAGGAGATCTCCTGCCAATTATCTTTTCCGCGCTCTCCGACACGCTTAAGGGGTACGCGCAACCGTTCGGCGTGATTATGAATGTGAGGAGCTGCGGTACCTTTGTAACAAATATTTCTAGCTAGCATTGGGTTATCGTGAGCGACAACACGGTTAACCCTTCCGTCGACGGATTCGGTTCTTAGCTGGCACCCTATGTCACATATAGTGCATACAGAGTAGGTTGATTTTTTCTCAACAGAAATCCTTTTTTTAGACATTTTGGCCAAACCTCCCAACTAAGCTTTTACAACTTTTACTGATATCGGACAAGCCTTTCATTGAGCTCTTTAACTTCGCCGGATATCTCGCTGCCGTTTCCTTTACGCTGTAGGATAACTATGATTAAGTTAAGGGAGTCACTTTTTTCAGCAAAGCCCAGGAGCCTCATATGAAATTGCTAACCACCTTCAGTATTTTCATTTCTATCGCTTTTTTTTCGTCTTTGGCTTCGAGTTTTCAGGTGGAAGGAGAGGAAATTAATCTTTCTGGCACCATTACCAACATTACGCTCGGGGATTCGGGTGGATTAATCAATGTAGAAGCAGATAACGAGAGATACGGAAAAACCTGGCTGACCTACAATGTGAATTTAAGTAATCCTTCATCTCGAGACCAAGGGACATTTCATGGGCGTGCAACGGCTATCAACACAGATGGTTCCCGAGCGAGTTCGGTACGCCAAGGAATTTGGTCTCGAAGTGGCTATATTTACTCTTTTACATCACTAGATGACGCGAGTGACGGCAATCAGTACCTTTGCATTACGACAATGGATTTAAAAAGTAACAAGGTAAAGATGAAATTCTACGCGAGATAAATTTTGCGCGCCTAACTCACTTCAATCCTTATGCGGATTAACCAGATATTTCTCTCCCGTTGCCTGCTTGGCGTATTTTTTTATGGTTTCGGGTTGCAACATCTCCTCAAAAGAGATTTCTTGCGTGTAGCTGGTCGCAAAAGTTGTTTTTATCTCGTCTGCCACCCGTTGACGCATCTTCTGGAAAGTCTCCATACCAAATTTTCCTATCCAGGGCGTCAGCAACCATCCTCCAAGCCCCCACTGCATCCCAAAAGAGCGATTCAAAACAGTCGGAGACTGATCTAACCCCCCATAGATATATACTTGTTTATAAGTATCTGAACCGTATCGACTGTACTCCGTTGTGGTTTTGTTTGCTGCTATTTCCATCGCAGAAAGCATCTGTCCGGCAAGCCTACCCTCATTTCCTCCGCCCGTCGCATCAAACCCAAGCGTCGCGCCGGTTTCAACAAGAGCGTCAATAAGTTTGTTCATAAATTCTGAATCACTAGAGTTGCAAATGTGTTTAGCACCGAGAGTCTTGAGAAGTTCCACGTGCTCAGATTTCCTAACAATATTAACAAGTGGAATGGAGTCAGCTCGGCAAATCTTTACCAACATTTGACCTAGTGCCGAAGCAGCAGCGGTATTGATCAATGCAGAATGATTTTCTAACTTCATTGTCTCTATGAACCCCAAGGCTGTAAGCGGGTTCACAAATGAGGAGGCAGATTGCTTAGTTGTTGTGCCGTCATTCATGACTAAGCAACTGGTCCCCCTAACACTCCGATATTGGGAATACATTGCCCCACCGGCAAGGCCCACCGTCTTTCCTATTAAATGCTTAAATTCGGCGCCAGCATCTTCTACAATTCCACCACCCTCATTGCCCACTTTCATCGATTTGCCTATCCTAGGTTTCATCTGTTTCATGAGACCTTCGTGGATTTTCATTTTTGCAACAGTGTCATCGCCTGATCCAGCTACGCTAAGGGAATCTAGATTAGCTGCGAAACTTATAAGCAAACCTAAATCTGACGGATTGATCGGACAGGCTTCAACTTTTATTAGAACCTCATCCTCAGAAGGCTGAGGCATATCACACTGGGCGATCGATATCTCTATAGTGCCCTCGCCCGTGACAGTAGATCTAATTTCTCTTGAGAACTCTTCCATCGTTTTCTTCCTCCGAAATATCTTATTTTTAATTCTTTGAACGTTCAGCTTTTTTCCGATTCAAAGTCACGCACTTTGTCTCAAATCTTGCGTTACCGCTTATTCGCGGCAGCTCGGCCAAACTCGAGACAAAGCTGCCCCATATTTAGTTCGCCTTCAGAGGTTTGCAACCCAAAATCTAGTGCGGTTCGCATGTTCGTCTGTGCATCTTTGCTGCGAAGAGTTTCTTGAAAAAGGAAAGCCTCCTCTACTAGCCCATTTTTCCAAGACATTTCTGCGTTGTTAATTGACGCCTTGCACCTTGATATTGCTTCAAGCGGCCAAGATGAGATTCTGTCTACTAAATTTGTTATGAATTCATCGAGTTCAGATTTAGAATCGAACGTCCTATTCAAATAGCCCCAATCCTCAGCGGTTTTCGCATCCAGGTCATCGCATCCTAGACAGACTTCCATTGCCCTTCCTCGGCCAATTAATCGAGGAAGACTTTGGGTGCCAGTACCACCTGGCAGGATCCCTAAGGCAACTTCCATCTGGTTGATAATTGTTTTCTCTAGCAGACCAAATCGCATATCGCATGAAGCAGCGAATTCGTTCCCGCCCCCGCCTGCCCTGCCCGCAATCTTTGCAATAGTGGCTTTTGGCATGGTCCTTACTCTCTCGCACATCAGGTGAAAATCGGATAGTTTCTCTGATCTCCGAGCAGGCGAATCAGTTGGGAACTCTAAAATAGCCTCGACATCAAAATGAGCAATAAAAAAGTCGGGGTGGGCACTTTGAAAAACTATTACTTTCACAGAATCATCGTGCTCGACCTTCTCGGTAAATTCGACTAAGTCTGAATAAAGCTGCAGGGTCATCACGTTCAGCGGTGGATTATTAATTGTCACTTCGACAACCGATGCCCTCTGAGTAACTTCTAAAGTCTGATAAGCGTGCACCATAGAACAACCTCCTCAACTAAGTTAAAACCCCTTCCTTGAATGAGCATGAACGAATGTTACTTAAACTTAAATCATTTTTTTAAGCATTGAACACCCCTGATAGACACCTATCGACTGCTCCAATTCGCAGCGAAAACACCGAACACCACCATCGCTAAACCAAAAAACATAGCGCCATTAACCGCTTCTGACAGAACAAAAATGCCTGCAAGAGCAGCCACCAACGGATTAAAACCTATGCTTACCGCAACCTTTGTTGACTCAATGTGGCCCAAGGCCCAGTTAAACAAGAAAATGGGAAGCGCCCCCCCGAGAGAGCCCAAAAGAATGATAATTAGCCAAATATCTGGAGGAGGAACAAAAAAATTGAGCGTGCTAGAACTAACTAAAACCGCGACCATGCCTAGCCAACCCCACAACATAAACCAAGTGGTTGCATAGAGTTTATTGTATTTCTGAAGGTAAGGTCGGGCGAGCACATTAAAAACAGCGCCCAGGAAAGCCATGCAAAACATGATCAGATTACCGAAAAAGGTCTCACTTTCTCCCCTGGAATCTATATCTACGACCGACGCGACACCCAAAAAAACTAAAAAAGCGCCGAAGAGCTTCATAAGTGTGATTTTTTCTCGCCTTGCGAAACCAGCAAGAATAATTGTTATTATAGGCATCACAGAGAAAACCAGAGCCCCCTGCGCTGCTGTCGTATATTTCAAGGCAACTGAAAAACCAATAGGAAAGAAACTAAAGAAAAGTATCCCAATCAGGGCCATTGGCAAACGATCAACCCTTTTTATGGGTCTGTCACGCACAAAAAAAGCTCCAGTCAGGAGACAGATCAAAGCGATACCGTAACGGAGAACACCAAGGGAAACAGGATCATATCCTTGAACCAATAGCCTAGTGTATACAGCGACCAAACCGCCAATAGCTGTTGAAATACAAGCAGCGGTGATTGGCAAATATCTTGGCAAGTGACTCCCTCTCTGAATATGGCATTATATTAGGAATTCAGGCCTAGTGTCTTCAGTCTCCAAACGATCCGATATTCGTCAAAGAGAGGCTCCAAAAGCCGCGATGCCAGATTTTTGTGAAAATTCCAAGAAAAAAACAGGGATGTAAAGGGAATGTTGCGCCTATTCCAGTCTAATGAAATGCAAAATTTAGCGGTCGCTTTCTGTAATAATGAACCCGAAGTGAGAGACCCTTTCAACAGCTCAACAGTTATCATTCAAAGCTTTGAACTTAGATACTGGTTGCAGCTGCAGATAACCGAGTTCAAAGGAATTTCCTCGAACATTGACTTTCAACTACCCGCCTCTTTTTTATGGAACCTTTATAAGAGCTTGACACCAGAAGCCGCGGACCTTGATCGTTCTCCTTACGAAAGAGAAATAATGGTCTGGAGATTAATGAGAATACTAAAAAAAGGCCAATCCTTGAATCAGGACATCTCTGACTATTTGGAACCAGAAAAAAAACGAAACCTGCGCCTTTACGAACTATCGAATGAGCTCGCGTCAATGTTTGACGAGTATTTGATGTACCGGCCCGATTGGGTTTTAGAGTGGGAGTCGAACAAGGGAGACTTTGCCTCGAAAGAGGAAGAATCGCAGGCGTCTCTGTGGCAGGAGCTTCGAGAGGACCTGGGAGGCACATCTAAACTTCACAGGGCTGCTCTTCACAAGCTCGCAATGAGCAGAATCAATCGAGACGCTCGCTTTCCATGGTCCAGACTCTCGATCTTTGGGATTTCCTCAATGCCGCCGATCCAAATAGAGACTTTTCATCGACTCTCCGAGTTCATGGACGTCGACATCTACTTTCTAAACCCATGTAACGAATATTGGGGAGATATCATTTCTGAAACAGAAAGAGCCCGAAGATCTTTGAAGGCAATCAAAAATAATACTTCGTCAGTTACTCTTGAAGATTATTTTGAAACCGGTCAACCCATACTTGCTTCTCTTGGGCAATTGGGTCGAGATTATTTTGAATTATTGAACGACATTGAAAATCTGCAAACGTTTGATATCTTCAGCGAGCCAAATCGAAAAACTGACCTTGGCTTCGTTAAGAACCAAATCTTTAATCTCAATTATAATGAAGATGATGTTTTCTCGAAAAAGCGTATCCGAGAAACTGAGAGGTCAGATCAGTCAATACAAATTCATTCGTGTCACAGCAGAACAAGAGAGATAGAGGTTTTAAAAGATCAGATATTCAGAGCGCTAAGTAAAACTGAGGATTTGCAACCGAAAGATATTCTTGTCGCTGCCCCAGACATACAGCTTTACTCAGCTATCATAAAGGCAAACTTCAAAAACGAAATCCCGTTTTCGATCAATAATACCGCTCTCAACGAGAATTCATCTTTTTTCAACAGTGTTATAAAATTTCTATCTCTACCCGATAGCCGTATTACAGGCCAAGAAATAATCGAATTCCTTGAAGTGCCCTCGATTGCTAGAGCACACGGAATTAACTCTGATGATTTGGAGAAACTTGCAATCTGGATCAGTGATTCTGGAATTCGATGGGAACTAGACGGGGAATCCAAGGGCAAAAACTGGGACCTCCCCCCTGATAATCGGAATACTTGGAGATTTGGTCTGGATAGATTACTCATGGGCGTCGTTATGGGAGAGAATCATGGCCCATGGCAAGAAATACAACCAATGGAAATACCCCTCGAAGATGCTCCGCTGTTGGAGTCTTTATGCCAATTCATGGATCATTTAGATAAGTTTAGGAAACAAATAGATAACCAATACCCCATAGAAAAATGGCTTGGAATAATACAAGAGATGCTTCTGAAGTTTTTTGATCCGGGGGAAACCGAAATCATGCTTGAGAGGCAACTCCGCACAGCATTAGAAGATTTGAGATTCGAGACATCAGCAGCTGACTTCAAGGATGAAATGTCAAGAGAAACCTTTCTCAGCGCCTTGAAAAACAAGCTCGAAGATCAGATTTCAATCAGTCGATCTACTTCGGGAACAATAACATTTTCGAACCTTCTGCCAATACGAGGAATACCTTATCGGATGATCTGCATACTTGGACTCAATCAAGGAGAATTCCCAAGAACTGAGAATCCAAACACCTTTGATCTAAGGTTAGAGCGCAAAGATAGACGAAAGGGAGACCGATCAAAAAATAAAGATGATAGATATATCTTCCTTGAATCGATCTTAGCCGCCGAAGAAATTTTCTATGTCAGTTACGTTGGTGAAAATGCGAATCAAAATCTCAGCTCAGCTCCATCGGCAATAGTTAGTGAGTGGCATGAGTACCTAGAGACTATTTTTGACGAACAAAAACTAGTAACGCATAAGCTCAACCCCTATGACTCAAAATATTTTCGAGGCGACGAGGCTCAAACATTCTCAAGCACATGGTTCAATAAATTAGAAGTAAAAAGACCCGACTCTTTAGAAGGTGCAGCATTAAGGGGTCAAGGTCTGGAACTGCGGCAAGATCACGTTAAGCTTAGTGAATTGAGAGCTTTCTTCAGTCATTCAGCGAGATTTTTTCTTCAAAAGAAACTGGGGGTGTATTACGAGAAAGAGGCGAACATCGTTTTAGATACCGAACCTTTCGAGGCAAGTTCTCTGGATGATTATAAAATCGCGGAAGCCACCCTTGAATCTTTAAGACAAAATGAGTCAATTGAGGATTTATACTCCCAGACGCTTCACGCGGGACTTATACCTTCAAATGCGCTTGGAGCGACGCTCTTAAAAAGAGCTATTAGAAGAGGCGAGGAAATTTACTCGGTAATAGCTAACGAGATGAGTAGCAAACGACAAATCAAAAAAGAGGTAGCGATCGGGCCTTTCAACTTACAAATAGATATTCAGAATGTTTACCAAGAGGCGATAATTCAAGCACGAGTCGGAAGGCTTAAAGATCGTCAAATCTTGCAGGACTGGATTACTCATCTCGCCGCAAACCTCATCGAGGAAATAGAGACCAAGTTGGTTCACAGGGGAGATAAAGATCAGATCCGAACTCTATCCCTAAAACCCATCGAGGCAAGAACTGCTAAAAAATATCTTTCGGTTTTTATACGGGTGTATCAAAAGGGTATAGAAGCACCTGTTTTTTTTCCTCCAAAAGAAGCGAGAACCCTCAACAGAGATTTAAAAAAGGGGAAAGATCAAAAACCAGCGCTTGATAAATTGGTGGCTGAATGGACCAACGAATATAGTTTTTCTGAAGGGCCGGATCCGTACTGGAACAACCTGTTCGACCTTGCAGAGTCGTTTAACGGAAACTTTGCTGATTTGGCTGTTGAAATTTGGGAGCCTTTGGAGAAAACACTTACCAATGACTAGTGAGATAGCTGATCAAATCAACTTCAAAGGCGTGCACCTCATCGAAGCGAGCGCAGGGACAGGTAAAACGTATACCATTTGCAACCTCGTTATCCTGTCGCTTTTAGGAAGAGGCAAACATAGATCCGGACCCTTGGCTATCGATCAAATTCTAATCCTAACTTTTACCATCGCAGCCACGGACGAACTTAAAACGCGCGTAAGGAGAAGAATTTTAGAGGCCAAGAGTGCTTTCGAAATACCAAGCCAGGATCTTTTTCTAAAGAGCCTAGTTGAGACGTCCTCAGATAAACAACAAGATAAGCAGCTTCTTATCAGCGCCCTTCGCATGGTGGACCAAGCGTCGGTGTACACCATTCATGGCTTTTGCGCGAAGGTGCTGAAGGAATACCCGTTTGAATGTGGTTCATTTTTCAATCAGGAAGTTTCTGATGAAAAATCAAGATATGCTCAAACGGCGTGCGAGGATTTCTTTAGGTCGAACATCCTTTTACGTTCGCCATCGATCCAAAAACTTGCGCTTGCAATTTGGGATACACCAAAAACCTTAGAAAACTCCATCTCCAGTTTTCTCTATCGAGGCGAATTGTCAGTGAGTCCTGAAAAAATACTGGGCTCTGAAACCGATATTTTTAAGAAAGTAGAAAAGATCAAGAGAACTTGGATCGAAGACGACCTAGAGTCGGTAATAGCTGAA
This sequence comes from uncultured Gammaproteobacteria bacterium, assembly GCA_913428515.1. Taxonomy (GTDB): domain Bacteria; phylum Pseudomonadota; class Gammaproteobacteria; order Pseudomonadales; family Azotimanducaceae; genus UBA9659. The sequence continues at coordinate 31,984 of CAJYCI010000002.1, forward strand.
TCAGGGCTTCGAAATAATTCAAAAATTAAAACTAACGCGCGCGTAATGACGGATTTTTGTCGGGCTGATGAGATAGATCTAACAAGCGGGCTTTGGGAAATCTTCACCTCAAATAAAATCATCAAAATAAAAAAAGACAGCTCTCCACTCGCACACCCAATTTTTCGAATGATCGACGAACTGCTGCTCTTAATCGAAAACTATAAAGTTCGCCTGAAAATAGAAGCATTTGAGCATATCAAGGAGCAGGTAATAATCTCTCGCTCCTCTTCCGAGTTTCTGGGAATTGATGATTTGTTGCCGAAAGTTGAAGACGCAATTCTTAAAAAAAATTCTTCGTTAAACAAAAAACTAATCCAGAAATGGCCCATCGCCATGATCGACGAATTTCAAGACACCGACAGCGTCCAGTGGAATATTTTTCACGAAATATATGGCCAAAAAGACCCAATGGCCTCTCTATTGCTTATCGGGGACCCCAAACAAGCAATATATAATTTCAGGGGAGCTGATATTTTCACCTATCTCAACGCGAAGAATACAGCCAAGAGCACGTACTCACTCTCTGAAAACTGGAGGTCTAGCAAAAAATACATCGATGCAATAAATGATCTCTTTAAAGCAAAATCAATATTTGGAGAAAGCGCTGACATAAAATATCTCCCTAGCTCGTCACCCTCCGAAAGAGAACTCCCAGACGTTACTTGGGAAAATGAAAAAACCACCGCGATTAATATCTTTGTTGATGACGACCAACTCTCTAATAAGCGGGCATCCGCCAGAAACCTAATCAATCATGCAGCTTTTAAAGCGGCCGAAATAATAAGAGGGAAATCTCTTCAAATCGGGGGCTGTTCCATCAAACCAAGTCAAATCGCATTTTTGGTAGCCACGAGAAGAGATGCAGAGATGGTAAAAAAAGCTTTAGAAAAGTTCCAGATCGAAGCGATTAACTTATCAAATGATAGCGTTTTCAAACAACAAACAGCTCACGATCTTATCCAGATCCTGGGAGCAATTATTTGTTCAAAGAATATAGGTAAATTGAAAGCCGCTCTATCAACCTCTTTAATTGGCAGCCCGCCGGTTGAGATCGAGGCGTTGGACATAGAGGACGACTCACATCGCTTTTCGGTGATAGAAGAATTTCAGAATTATCTGCGGACCTGGATGGCTGACGGTTTCGGACGAATGGTGGCGCTCCTAATTGAGAAAAGACGGCTTGCATCTAATCTTCTTGAGAAAGCGGAACGAAAAAGGCAAATAACTGACCTCCGCCATCTAACAGAATTACTGCAAGAAAGAGAAGCAGTTTCACCCGGGAAGTCAGAATTATTCGCTTGGTTAAAATCAAAATACGTCAACCAGGATTCCTTTAAAAACGAGAAAAATGCTCTACGACCTCACACGGATGAGGAGCTGGTAAAGATCTTGACCATGCACTCATCCAAGGGATTAGAGTTTGACATTGTGTTCATGCCTTATCCTTTTAAGAAAAAACCAAAAACAAACAAAAAATCGTTAGCATTCGCGCATTTGCCTCAGGACGGAGTCCACAAAGCCTGTCTAGATTTCCGTAGTGATTCTGCAATCGCTGCCCTCGAAGAAATCGAGGAACTTGACGAGGAAGTAAGACTGCTATATGTCTCACTGACGCGAGCAAAATATCGTTGTTATATCGGTCTGCCTAAGGTTGATCAAAATATGTCTAAGACTGCTATTGCCCGCATTCTGTCATTACGCGAATTAAAAAAGAGCGATTCGCTTTACCAAAATCTTTCCTCAACTCTGCCATCTTCCATATATCAGGTCGAAAAAATAACGAACAAAACGATAGAAGAGCCTTTACCTCAGCAAAGCATTTTTTCACCGGAGCCCCCTGAAAAGAAACCTGATATTAAGTCTACATGGAAGATACTTAGTTACTCGGGAATGATGAAGAGATCTGCTGAAAAAAATTTTGACCCTCGTGACTTTGATGACAAAGGAATTGAAACGAGCATCCAAATAGAAAATCAAGAACGGTCAAAACATCATTTCCCGAGGGGGATTAAAACAGGTCTCGCGATCCATGGTTTGCTAGAAAAAATAGATTTTGAAGCGCCTAGCCACTCGGCAGAGTGCAGAAAATTATTATCAAATCTTGACCTCGAAGACAGTTGGTTGATCGTGTTAGAAGAATGGATAGATAAAATACTCAGCACCGACCTGGGTCCTCTCAAACTTAAAGATTTAAAAAACAAAGACCGAGTTGCAGAGTTAGAATTTTTCTTTTCACTGTCTAAGACTGAAAAAATGATTCAATTTTTATTTGAACAAGGTTTTATCTCATCGCGGGGACAGAAGGATTTGCATATTGAAGGCTTTATGACCGGCGTAATTGATTTAGTCTTCAGACGAGATGGTAAGTACTACCTACTTGATTACAAATCAAATTTCCTTGGTGCCAATGACATCAGTTACAACACAGAAAACTTATCGTATTCAATGACGCGACATGATTATCACCTTCAGTATCTTATCTATACTGTCGCTCTTCATAGAATGCTTAGAAGAGATTTGGCATCGTATTCTTATGAAGAAAATTTTGGCGGAGTTTATTATTTCTTTCTTCGTGGCGTCGACTGCGAGAAGACTAAAGGTGTTTTTTTTACTCGACCCGATCAAGTTTTAATTGAAAAAATTGATGGATATATGAGCACCAACAATGAGAAGTGATGATTCGCCCGTCTCCAGATTCCTCATCAGTCTTGTCGAACGAAAAACAGGGCTCCAAGATTCATTATTCAGCGATTACGCAAATATCCTGTTTCGAAGGGCCTTTGATCACCATTCATGTATATCTTTAGCGGACAAGAAAGACGACGAGAAGAAATTACTTAGCCACCCAGCGGTGGGCGGCCCAACCGATAAATGTCCTTTTATTATCTTTAACAATAAACTTTATTTCAACAAGCATTTCCAACTTGAGCGAGAAGTCGCAAGGATGCTTTTTAATCGCGTCGAGCAGCTTGGTACTGGTGTGAATCTTGAACTCAAAGACTCGCTCCGTATAGTATTTGGAGAGAGTTTTTCTAAACAAAGACTCGCAGCTTTCATGGCAATGACTCAAAAACTGACGGTGATATCGGGAGGTCCTGGAACAGGGAAAACAACAACGGTTGTAAATATTCTAGATTTAATCAACCGACTAGAGCCTGGTGCTCGGATTAGCGTCGCCGCGCCAACAGGGAAAGCAGCTAGACGCCTTCAAGAAGCCATCAACAAATCTAAGCTAGCAAATACAATTTCCTCGAAAGTATCTACCATCCACCGTTTGTTGGGAGCGACAATAAGTGGAAGAGAGTGGAAATTTGGGAAAAGCAATAAACTCGCGGCGGATATCATAATGATCGACGAAGCCTCAATGCTCGATTTGAATTTAATGTATCGCCTGTTAAATGCAATAGATAATAAAACAAGATTAATGCTTGTCGGAGATCCGCAACAACTTCCTTCCGTAGAGGCAGGAAGTGTTCTCTCGGATCTCTGCTCGAAGGGAGAGAGTTTTTCAGAAGACTTTAGAAAAATAGCCAAGCCATTTATCGGAGAAATTGGCATTACAAAAAGTTCAATTTTTCAAGACACCGTATGCAATCTTGAAAACGTTTATCGATTCAAACCTGAAAGCGGTATCGGGAAGCTGGCAAATGAGCTTAGAACAAGATCAAAAAATAACGTCATCATCGACGATAAAGTCATCTTTCAATTCTCCGACAGAAAAAATTTATCTAGCTTAGTCAGAAACTATTCTGAAAAAAATCTAGAGATCTTCTCATCCAAAGAGAAGAAAGAATTTAGTTTCGAAGAAAATTCCAACACCTCAGCAATCATTTGCAGCCACAGAAGAGGGACCATGGGTTCGGTGCAAATAAACCAAGAAATAGAGTGGCTCTTAGAGGAGAAAGGTCTCAAAGAATCAGGCAACGCTTTTTACCATGGCAGGCCTATCATTATAACTGAAAACGACTATCGACTTGGACTATTTAATGGAGACACTGGGATTTGCCTTGAAAACAAAGCAAGTGGAACTTTTTTTGTAAAGTTCGATGGGCTCGAGCAAAAAGTAGCTGAAATACAACTTCCATCTCACGAATCATCGTTCGCAATCACCGCACATAAATCTCAAGGATCGGAGTTCGACCATGTGCTTTTCATCTTAGGTTTGATAGACGAAGACACGGACAATCCGAATCTTATTAATCGTGAACTTGTTTACACCGCAATCACTAGAGCAAGAAAAACGATTACTATTTTTTCCGATAAAAAAACGTGGGAAACAGCCACGTCCAGATCTTCGAATAGAATCAGTGGTATGCTAGAACACGTCATTGATTTAAAAAGCCAAAAAAATTTGCGGGAGGCCCATGGCAATCAACAACCCGATTAAGCTAATCTGGTTCAATTCTGTTAGCTTTTTATCAGTGATTGTTGTGGTCATAAATCTCGGGTTTTGGATGTTTCCGATATTTTTTCTTGCTGCATTAAAAAAAATTCTGAGTAAAAATAACAAAGCAAGAAAAGGAATTATAAGTTGCATAGAATTCATTTACATTGCAGCGGCAAAGCTCAATAGCTTTTGGGTTAAAAAAATATTGAGAATTAATTTTAGTATTGAAGGCAGTATGCCCGCGCATTCGGCACCGATAGTAGTAGCAAATCATCAAACCTGGTTCGATATTCCTATTTTACAGGGACTAATATGTGACAGTGGAACCATCGCTAAATTTCTCATAAAACGCGAACTCGCTTGGTTGCCGATAGTTGGCTGGTTATGCTTCGCGTTGGGATTTCCCCGACTCCATCGAGGGAAAGGAGCTAAATCTCGAGATGAGGATCTCGCTTCAATACAATCTGTCTCATCTGAGTTGAGCGAGGAACCCGGAGCTCTCCTAATTTTTGCGGAAGGGACCCGCTATACAGAGATAAAATCCAAAAAGCAGAAATCTCCTTACGAAGGCCTCCTTAAGCCGAAAACTGGAGGCTTGGAGATAGCCCTGGAAACTGTGCTACCAGACACCCCAGTGGTTGATGTAACCATTAAATATCATGACGAGGACACTAACTTCTGGAGGTGGCTATCCGGTTCGAAAAACAATATTTCGATTACGATTAAACAATTCAGAGCAGACGAAATAAAAAATACTAAATTATGGCTAGATAAGCGGTGGAAGCATAAAGAACACCTTCTTAGCCTCTGAGAATTAGAGCAGAAAATAATGCACAATTGAACTTGAGACCTTTTTTGGGAAAGAACATGAGTTCTGGCGATTTAAGGGGTTTTGCTAAATTTTCTCAAGACAGCGACTAATGCAAAGCAAGTTCTCAAATGTTCGATTTAGGGATCCAAAATCTTTAGAACAAAACCTTATTTTGAGCTAATCTAGCCTTGTAAAAATAGAAACCATTGCAGTCAAGCAAGTTAATAGAGATTTTAAGCTAACTTTAACGGTTTACTAAATTAAGTAGAGGGTGTTTTTTTCAAAAATAACAAAACATGAAAATTTCTGAACAGCAGGTCAAAAAAGTCCCCTTATCAACGAAAGGCGAACTCTCGATCTATTTTGTTGGGTGCGGCTCGGCGTTTGCAAAGACACTAAAGCAAAATAATATATTGGTCGCAAAAGGAGATAGAAATATCTTAATTGATTGCGGGGGCACCTGCTCTCAATCTCTTTTTGATGTTGGAGTTACCTTAAAAGATATAGATACCTACTTAATCACGCATAGTCATGCGGACCATGTCGGAGGTCTGGAAGAGGCACACTTGCTGGGGAGGTATGTTTTAAAGGCTAAACCAAAGATGGTAATCAACGAGACATACGAGAAAATTTTATGGGAGCAAAGTCTCAGAGGCGGTGCAGAGCTATCAGAGGAGACTCCCCTTAATTTTTCTGACCTTTGGGACGCAATAAGACCAACAAGATTGGAAGATTTTCCAAGGGAAACAGAAGAGGTTGATATAGGATCGCTTAACGTAAAAATGCCAAGGACTCTGCATTTCCCCGATAGCGCTGGGTCTTGGCGAGAGTGCGCCTGGAGTTGCGGAGTTATTTTAGATAACCGAGTCTTCTTTACTTCCGACACTAGATTTGATCGAGACCTTATTCAACAGTACGACGAGCTGTTCGGTTTCGAAATAATTTTTCATGATTGCCAACTTTTTACAGGCGGAGTGCACGCGTCATTGGACGAGTTATGCGCTCTACCTAGAAGTTTACGTGAAAAAATTGTACTTATGCATTACGGAGATGATTGGCAAAAATATTTGAAAAAAGCTAGCGATGCTGGCTTCCACTCTTGGGCAAAAGAAGGTCACACGTACACTTTTTAATGCCTGCTAACAAGTTGAAGTTAATCTCTCAATTATGATTAACTCTCTCGTTAATTTTTAATCGTTTGGGAATGTTCAATATGGGAATGTTAGATGGAAAAGTGGCTTTGGTAACAGGCGCCGGAGGTGGGTTGGGTGAAACACACGCTTTATTGTTAGCAAAAGAAGGTGCTTCGGTAGTTGTCAATGATCTTGGCGGTGCCCGAGATGGATCAGGCGAAAGCTCAGGGATGGCGGATCAAGTAGTAAAAAAAATCCGAGACTCAGGCGGGAGCGCGGTAGCCGATTACGGAAACGTTACCAATGAAGAAGATGTCGAAGCCATGGTTCAGCTTGCTGTAGCAGAATTTGGGAAACTTGACTTCTTAATAGCAAATGCAGGGATTCTCCGAGATAAATCCTTTAAAAATATGGAAAACGACAATTGGGATTTAGTGATTGAGGTTCACCTAAGGGGCACTTACCTAACAGTCAAACATGCATACAACCAAATGTTAGCTCAGGATCACGGAGGAAGTATCGTCGTCACTTCATCTACTTCTGGCTTGCTAGGAAACTTTGGCCAAACTAACTATGGGGCCGCGAAAGCTGGTATCGCTGGATTCGCTCGGTGTCTTTTCCAAGAGGGTCTCAAGTATGGAATTAGAGTCAACACCCTGGCCCCAGCAGCATGGTCCCGACTCACGGCAGACATATTTCCTGAGGGACAAAATATGGAAGAATTATTATCGCCGGATAAAGTATCTCCCCTGGTAGTCTGGCTCGGTTCTGACGATGCTAAAGATGTAACAGGGCGACAGTTTCTTGTAGCCGGAAATAGCGTCCAACTTATATCTTGGCAAGCGCAAGAGATTGCAATCAAAGATAATACAGAGGAGCCTTGGTCTGTTGCTGAGATTGGAGAGAAAGTCAGCGAGAATTTCGATAAATGGCCCAAGGGTATACAGCCGACAAAAAGAGCCTTTGAATAAAATCTTTGAAATAAAACGTAATAAAAAGGATTGGAGAATTTTAATGAAAGAGCAATATGGAGATGTTTCAGTAACGAAACTTAAAGGAAATGTGGCTCAATGCGAGATCAGAAGACCGCCAAATAACTTCTTTGATCACCAGTTGATTATGGACCTAGCAGATTGCTTTGAAGATATAGACGAGGAACAAGCCATCCGTTCAATTGTTTTGTGTGCCGAAGGAAAACATTTCTGCGCTGGCGCAAACTTCTCATCCTCAGAAAAATCTGCCGAGCTAGAAACACGAACAGAGAGCGACAGAAACCCCCTATATGACGAGGCCGTTAGGCTTTTCAGATGCAGGAAACCTGTGGTAGCAGCGATCCAAGGAGCCGCTGTTGGAGGAGGTTTTGGTCTGGCGTTAATGGCAGATTTCAGAGTGGTTTGCCCAGCGACGAGGATGACGGCCAATTTTGTGAAACTGGGCTTCACACCTGGTTTTGGGTTAACTCACACTCTTGAGAGAATTGTTGGTGCGCAGAAAGCAAATCTACTTTTCATGACTGGCCGACGAGTGAACGGAGAAACGGCTTATGAGTGGGGTCTAGGCGATATATTTACTGACAACGAGACGGTTCGTTCATCCGCGGTTGAGCTGGCTACAGAGATCGCAGAAAATGCTCCGCTCGCACTAATGTCCATGCGAGAACAAATGAGACCTGGCCTGGCTGAGGCGGTTAACGACGTAACCACCATTGAGAGCAGAGAACAAAAATGGCTCCAAGGGACCAATGATCATAAGGAAGGAGTACAAGCTGTTTCGGAGAAAAGGCCTGGAAGATTTACCGGCTCGTAATTTTTCGTCAATTTAAAGCGCGGTTATTTCATAAAGAATCAACCAGATCATAAAGCTTAGACCGTAAAGAGGCTGCTTCGAGATCTGAAGTTCTGCCCAACCGCAAAACCATAGTGTCTCTGTTTGGGTCTAGCAAAAGAGTCTGTCCCTCAAAACCGCTTGCGTAAAATTGTGCAAGGTTGTTTGGATTAATCCACCAATGCGCCCCATAGCATTGAGTCTCATCTTTAAAACTAGGGGTTCGACCATAATCTATCCAATCTTTTGAAAGGATTTGTCTGTTTTCCCAGACTCCCCCTCTAAGGTAAAGCAAGCCAAATCTGGCAAAATCCTGCGGGATTGCCATGAGAAACGAAGACCCAATAAAAGTCCCACTTGTATCAAATTTAGGTGTGGCCGTTCTTATTCCAATGGGCTCAAAAAGGCGCTCATTCATATATTTAATCATCCCATTTGCACCATCCCCCACTATTCTCTTCAAGACCCTGCATATAATATTTGTTGATCCGCTAGAATAGCTCCAAAACTCCCCAGGGCTATTCAAAAGTGGTTGATTAGCTGCAAAAGCTCCCGTGTCATGTCGGCCTTCGAACATAAGCATTCTGATAACGTCCGAAGAGCTCTGGCCAATGTAGTCTTCATTGAATTGGAGACCACCAGACATCTTCAACAAATGGTCTATCGTAATTTTTGATCTTGAGTCCTCCGACCATTCTGATAATGATAGTGGTTCATAAATATCTAACTTCCCGTCTGCCACTAACGCCCCAACTAAAGCATGGGTAATACTCTTAGCAATGGACCACGAGTATTGAAGATAAAATGAATTAGAGCCGTAACCGTATTTTTCGAAAACTAGCTTTCCCTCCTTGACCACTAATAGAGCGTAGGTATATCCGTATTTGCTTTTATAATCGAAGAGATTTTCAACTGTGTTTTTGAAAGCAGACGGATTTTTGGGATTCACATCTCCTCTCGACCAGCTTTCGGTGGGCCAAGGGACCGAATCAAGCTGAGCAGGGAATTTCACCAGTTCCACTTTAGCGCATGTCCTTCAATAACAATCAAGGTAAACGTATCAGAAACACAGTAGCTTTTGCTTACTATTTTTACAAAAAAGAAGGAGAAAACCTTACTTCGCGGATAATAGAATTAACAACTTACTCTTACATCTAAAATAGTTCTGGTTTAGCATCTCTTGAGAGAGATTCAGTGAATGAGGGATGAAAATGATTATTGTTGTAGCTGCATTAGGGTTTGAAACAGAAGAACAAAGAGACCGCGCGGTCGAGTTGACTAGAGACGTGCAACTAGCAACGCGAGAAGAAGAAGAGGGATGTCATGATTACTGCTTTGCTCCAGATCCATCGATACCCACAAGAATCCAAGTATATGAGCTTTGGGAAAACAGCGAGACTCTTGCGGCACATTTTGATCACCCGAACTACGCCAAAATGGCTGAACTTCTGAGGGACTCTGGGCTTACCGAGAGCGTGAATCAGGCTTACCTAGTTGAACAAGGTGAGTCTGTTTATGGACCAAATGGTGAGAAAAAAACTTCCTTTTTTAAAGATTAGAAGAGTCTACTATGAGCAAGGTAATTGACCTTCATGCGCATACGGTTTTCGAAGAAGTGTTTGGGATTGCAGGAAAGTATGGTCCAGAGCTGCTGACAGACAAAGACGGGTTAAGTTTCTTTAGGGTAGGAGACTACCAGCTCAAACCGATCAATTATCGGAACACCGTTTTCATGGATGTTGACTTGCGCTTGGAGAGGATGGAACAAGATGGGATCGATGTGCAAATGCTCTCACCAAACCCACTAACCATGTTTCACCATGTCCCTAAAGAAATAGCGATAAAGTTTTGCCAGGTTCAAAACGACACTATGGCAAAGGTCGTAAGCAAACACCCCGAAAAACTGCTAGGTGCTGCAGCACTACCAATGCAAGACGTTGACGCCGCGATCAAAGAAATTGATCGCGCAGTCAATGAACTGGGACTAGTAGGGGCGTATACAGGAACTCATTATCCCTTTGGTATAGACGACCCAATTCTTGATAGCTTTTATTCTGCATTGGTTGAATTAGATGTCCCGCTTTTTATGCACCCCGCTTCATCTGGAGGGGATAAGGGACCTGATGATTCCAGACTCGACAGGTTCAACTTAACTATTCTGCTTGGGTATCCGTATGAAGAAATGCTTGCATGCGCTACCCTCCTTTTTGGGGGAGTGCTTGAAAGACACCCTAATTTAGACATCTGTATATCGCATGGCGGAGGTGGGCTTCCATATCTTTTCGATAGATTTGTGGGCATGACAAAATTTGGTAACTGGATACCCGACTCAATAAGAGAACATGGATTTAGTTATATGCTACAAAAACTTTGGTTCGACGCCCATGTAGACGGTGAAACTGCTCATAATCGTCTCGTCGAAGTCGTGGGACATAATCGGTTAGTCTATGGCACCAATTTTGGCGGGTGGGATACTCCATCCGCTGCTGACGAATTTGCAGCTAGCCTAACCCCGAATGCTGAGGCGCTTTTGAGACTGAACTAGGAGAAGGTAATGGATTATTTACTGAGGAATCTGAAGCTGTTCGCTGGAACTAACAATAGTTCTCTCGAGAATGCGGCAATATGGATAACCGGCAATAAAGTAAGGTTCGCGGGTAAAGCGGCCGAACTACCCACGTTGCCGCGAGATGCGATCGAGAAAGATCTTGAAGGGAAATTCGTCATGCCTGGAATGACTGAAACGCATGCACACCTTTCTTTTGCCGACGCCAGCCCATTTGCAATTGGCGAAACCTTGGTAGAGGAAGCCACATTGACTGCCGTTAAAAACGCGAGACTAATGCTGGGGTCCGGATTTACTTCAGCGGTGAGTTTCGGATCAACCTACAAAATCGACGTTGCGCTCCGTGAAGCTATTTTGCAGGGCACAGTGATTGGGCCAAGGTTGCTTGCTGCTGGAAGAGATCTGGGAGCCACCGCTAGCAATGTCGACTCAGGAGGAGGTTTAAGTCAGATCGCAGACGGTCCCTGGGCGCTAAGAAAAGCAGTCAGAGAGCAAAGGAAAATTGGGGTAGATGTTGTAAAGATATTTATAGATGGAGAGGCAATAAACAAACAAAATCCGCCTGGCGAACTATCTTTTACAGATGAAGAAGTATCGGCGACGGTAGAAGAAGCTCACAGAAGAGAGATGCGTGTTGCATGTCACGCTAGATCCGCAGCAGCGGTGAAGCAAGCGGTCAAAGCCGGGGTGGATTTTATTGGACATGCGAACTACTTAGACCAAGAAGCAATAGATATGCTTCATGAGAAAAAAGACAGTATCTTTGTAGGACCAGCTATTGCGTGGGAGGTCTCATATTTAGAGAAATGTGAGTCTATCGGAGTGACAAGAGAAACAGTGGTAGCTCAAGGTTACCAGAAAGAAATTGATGCGACGATTGAGACGGTCGCGAAGCTACGCGAAGCCGATATCAAGTTAGTCGTCGGAGGAGATTATGGAATCTCCATCGCGCCTCATGGGACCTACGCAAAAGATCTGGAATACTTTGTTGATCTCTTTGGGATGAGCAACGCAGAGGCAATTCTTTGCGCAACTAAAAACGGTGGATTGGCATTCGACCCCTTTGGAAGTGTGGGTACGATTGAGGAAGGATCACTTGCAGATCTAGTGATCGTAGATGGAGATCCACTTAATGATATTCGATTGCTTCAAGACCATTCAAAATTACAAATCATGAAAAACGGTGTCCTCTACCAAGATCTAACAAACACAAACCCATATTTAGTTGTAGATTGTAAAAAAAGCGAGAGGAAAACATGAGTCAACGTTGGAGTTACGGAGAGATATTCGAAGCTATTGAGCCCGTCATTCCAGACGATAGACCCGCGCTAGTCCATGGAAAGAGGATCATTCTCTGGAAGGAATTCAAGAAAAGAACCAATAACATCGCTCAAAATCTCCTTACAAACGGAATAAAACCAGGGGAAAAAATAGCCTTCTACACAAGAAACGGACCAGAATATCCGGAAGGTATTGCCGCAGCTTTTAAAGCTGGTTTGGTACATGTAAATGTAAATTATCGTTATATCGAAAAAGAGTTAATCTATTTAATCGACAACTCAGACTCAAGCGTTGTTGTCTACCACCAAGAATTTCATGAGTCAGTTGATAATATCAAGAACAAATTACCAAAGGTTAAGATCTGGTTAGAGACGGCCGAAGGCAATGACTGTACTTATGAAGAATTTGCAACCGAGGGCGACGGGTCGTCACCAAAGGTAAAGCACTCTCCCGATGATCTTTTGTTTCTTTATACTGGTGGAACGACAGGAATGCCAAAGGGAGTAATGTGGAAGCATGATGATCTTTTTCAAGTTCTTGGCGCTGGGGGAAATATCAGAATGGGGGTCCCGGCCTGCGAAACTTTAGATGAATTGGTACAACGAATTAAGACAACCCCGAGGCCAGTCAACCTTCCTCTACCACCAATAATGCATGGGACCGGGCTTCTCTCTGCGATCGGAGCTATGTCAGGAGGCGGTACCTGCGTTACTCTTCCTCAAAAAAGTTTTGATCCAGAAGCTGCGCTAGAAGCTATAGATCAGAACCGAGTTACGGCAGTTACGATAGTTGGAGATGCTTTTGCGAGGCCTCTGCTGGAGGTTCTAAATTCAAATCCAGAAAAATATGACATTTCTTCAGTTAACTCTATTCATTCCTCAGGTGTGATGTGGACAAAAGAGATTAAATCTGGCTTGCTTCAATACAACGACGAAATGATTCTTTCTGACGCCTTTTCTTCGTCCGAAGCAATTGGCCTTGGAACATCTATTACTACTAAAGATGAAGAGGTAGAGGTTGCAAAATTCACCTTGGGTCCTTTTTGTAAAGTCTTCACGGAGGACCTGATCGAGGTAAAAGCTGGCTTGAACCAGTCCGGGATGGTAGCGGTTAAAGGGTTTCTTCCTATTGGGTATTATAAAGATAAAGAAAAGACCGAAAAAACTTTCAAGACCATAAATGGTGAAAGATACTCAATCCCTGGCGACTGGGTTCGCGTTGAAGCGGACGGCAGCCTGACTCTTTTGGGTCGAGGAAGCAACTGCATTAACACTGCAGGGGAAAAAGTGTATCCCGAGGAGGTAGAAGAAGCATTGAAATTCCACGAAGATATTGCCGATTGTTTGGTTGTTGGAATAGAAGACGAGAAGTGGGGACAAGCCATTACCGCCGTCGTTCAACTTCAAGGGAAAAGAACCAATGATGAGGAAGAATTAAAAGCGTTTGCAAGGGAACACTTAGCAGCTTATAAGATTCCCAAAAAAATTCTATTTAAGGATGATCTAAACCGCGCACCAAACGGAAAAGCAGACTATAAGTTAATAAAAGAATACGTCGAAAAAAACATGATTGCCTGAAACTTTTTAATCTTCAATTTTATTGCGTAACTTTTTTAAATTAGCTCTTTTTTTCTTCGCGCTCAGACGCCGTTTCTTTGAACCTAACGAAGGCCGCGTTTTTTTTCTTGCTTTCTTCTCTTTTTGCGCCGTGGCCAGTAACTGGTCAAGACGATGAAGCGCATCGACTCTATTTTTTTCTTGACTACGAAAGGCTCCAGCCTTGATTACCAAAAGACCCGCGCTTGTAATCCTAGAATCTTGCAGGCCTAGCAGCCCATCTTTGACTTTTTTTGGCAGTGAAGATGAGAAAATGTCGAATTTTAAGTGGACCGCGCTAGAAGTTTTATTCACGTGCTGCCCGCCAGGGCCAGAAGCGCGAATGGCCGAGAAATTGATCTCTTTTTCAGGAATATCGTCTGCACGCACGATCATGCTCTGGAGATGTATTCGCCGGTTACAGTGTTGATCTTTATTTTTTCTCCCACCCCTATGTATTCCGGAACATGAACTACCAACCCGGTTGAAAGTCTTGCTGGTTTTGTTCGGGCGCTAGCTGAGGCGCCTTTTATACTGGGCGAGGTTTCATCAATTTCAAGCACAATCGAGTTAGGCAATTCAATTCCTAAAAATTTTCCTTCAACAAAGATTGCTAAGATATCTTCTAGTCCCTCGCTCAAGTATTGAAGCTTACCAGCAAGCATACTTTCATCCGCCACGTACTGATTAAAATCAGTGAGGTTCATAAAAAAATACTGCCCCCTGTCTTGATAAGAAAACTGGACTTTGAACTTCTCCGAATTAAGTTCCGAAAGCAGAAAATCTCCCTTAACGGTTATCTCTTTTTTTTGGCCACTGACTAAATAATCAAGGCGAATTTTATACAGTGTCGACACGCCTCGTGCCGACGGGCTTCTGGTATCGATTTTTTTTACGAAGCAAGATTGTCCATCGAACTCTACTAAATCGCCGCGCTTTAATTCATTTGCTCGCATATATAATACTTTCTCTTACCTTCGCCACGACTTTATGCCAGTGGTGCTAAATTTCTTCAAAAATTAGGATAGGTCTCAGATAAACTGTAATTTGTTCGTCTGAGGATAAATCAAGTAAAACAGCTTATCATTGTCAGCATTTAGAAAAAAATTTACTCGAAGAATTAAGGAAAAAAATGAAACCTGGAGAATCAACCGTTGAGTTAGTTAAAGAGATTTCAGGCACGGGCATTGATTATATAGTCTTGCTCATGCGTCATTCAGCTCGGGAATATGCTCCTGGCAAACATGATTTGCTAAATCCGCTGACAGACGAAGGGCGAGAGCTTGCAGAAACAATGGGCGAGAAACTACCCAAACACCTCAAATTAAGAGGTTATGCAAGCCCACCCGAAAGATGCATAGAAACCTCTGAGTTAGTTTCAAGCGGCCATAAAAATATGGGAGGCGAGATCGCTAGAACGCGAGCATTGGAAGCGTTAGGTGTATTTTATGTCTTAGACCAAATGAAAATGTATATGGCTATGCAAGAATCTGGAGGAATGGTTCCTCTTCTAGAAAAATGGTTTAGCGGAAGAATCTCGGAAGACATCATGATGTCTCCAGACGTCGCATCACGAATTCTAGGAAGACTCATCAAACAGAAGCTCATGGCTGGCGCAAAACAACCGCAATTAGACATTCTCGTCTCTCACGACTTCACTCTTTTCACGATAAAAAATCGCTTGCTAGGCCAAACAAGTGACGAATACCCTGCCGTTGATTATCTCGACGGCATCGCTTTTTTTATGAAAGACGAAAAAATATTCGCACAAAGTCACCACGAACCTGCGAAAGAGATAACTCTGGATTTGCCGTATCTTATGGTCTGACTTGTGAGACTCAAAAAGATACTTTTAGCCAGCACTAACTACAAAGAGGACTGAATCAAAAACCTTAGGTCATAGTTCTCCTGATCAATTTTGACTCTGCGAAAAAAATTCCTGAGCTTCGTGGTGCTAGATTAAGAAACTGCTTTTAGGTAACCTTGTCCCACTTAAGAATAAATAAATATACTAGTTGAGGAGTTACTAAAGATGGGAGTTGGTATAGTTGCAACCTTGAAGATCAAGCCAGAAAAAACCCAAGAATTCGAAAGTACATTCAAGGAACTTATGAGCATAGTAGCTGAGAAAGAACCTGGAAATAATTTCTATGAACTGCATCGATCCAGGGACGAGGACGCGACCTATGTCGTGATGGAGCAATATGAGGACCAAACTGCTTTAGACGTTCACGGGAAATCCGATGAATTCAAAGCAACCAGTGCTAAGTTGGGAGGCTGTTTAGCGGGTGCGCCAGAGATAAAACTATTTGACGCGGTTTAGGAAGGAGCGGGTATAACCGCTAGGCACTGACTTTTTCATACAAAAAAGGCAGGGATTCATCTAAACGATAATCGATGGAGGAATGCGTGTCTGAGAACTCCTCATATCGGTGTGTTATTTTTAGCGAGTCGAGTTTCTTTTTAAACCTTCTCGCGCCATACAGAAGATTGTATTGATCTTTAGTACCGCAATCCAGAAAGAGGCCTGCCATCTGAGAGAGATTAGTCTGCCCAGAATCAGTCTCTAGCATCATGACGGGATCCCACGCCAGCCAATTGTCCCAACGCTCTTGAATTAGCTCACAGGTATCTGAAGTGACCGGAAGCCTTATGCCGAGGGGAGCATTTTTATCCGGATCGTAACTTGCTGCCATCGCTAAAATCATGAAGTTGTGAAAATCGTTGCCCAAGACCTTTTTATTTTTTCTTACCTTTTCTACGAAGGCTCGTATATTTCCGTCGTAGACTGACAGACTACGCAAAAGGCCAGGAAAATCACTTAGATAGCAAAGATCAAAAGCCATATCACCGGAGTGGCAAGCAATGCCAGACCATATGTCGGCGCGAGTCATTGCATGAATCAGCGCCCCATAACCCCCCGAAGATTTGCCAAAAACTGCTCGGTTTTTCCTGTTTTTTTTCAATCGGTAGTTGGCTTCCAGGTTTGGGATTAACTCATCGCACAAAAAATCTGACCAATTGCCCAAAGCCGAAGAATTAATATACTGGTTACCCCCGAGAGAGGTAAAGCAGTCTGGAAACGCAAATATCCCTGGTCCCATTTTCCCCTCAAAAATCAAGCGCTCTATCCTTTGAGGAAGAGTTTCCTGAAAAGCTTTCCACCCAATTTGCCCCAAACCGCTCCCTGTAAAACCTGCTAAACACAAGAAAAGCGGGTACTCATTACCACTTATCTCATAATTCTCGGGCAAATAAATCGCCACAGTTCTGCTAGATGGGTCGCCAACAAGGTTGTTTGATAGGGCCTCAGAATCTATCTGGATATTCTCTATTCGTCCTCTGATCGGTAAAAACGGATGATTTGGCACCTCTGCTCCTTGTTTAGCCGAAAGCGTAACCTTATCTCAAGTGATCGATTAAGCAAA
>CAJYCI010000003.1 GCA_913428515.1 uncultured Gammaproteobacteria bacterium
AGATGCCGTCCGTAGAGCGATCAAGAATGAGGACGATGGCAGCTATTTTGAGAGATCCTAATCCAGTTCATTGGGACCCAAATCTCGTAGACAGCCTGCCTTTCGAAGTAGGAAAAAAGACTATCAACCAAGGACCATTAGGCCTTAGTTACATGGTTAATATGCTGCACGATTGGGCTGGACCGGGCTGTGTTAAGAGAATATTTATGACGTTTCCCCATATTGTTCTGAGCGAGGACCGCGTCATTGCAAAGGGGCAGGTTACACAAATAGATGGGCCAGATATCGAGTGCAATATTTGGTTAGAAAGAGACGAAAAAAAGCTTCTCGTGGGGAATGCTACGGTCAGAGGAGAGCAAGTCCTCTAACTTTAATCACCGAATATTTTTATTTCTTCTTCTTGTGAAGGCAGTATGTACCATTGCCGGTCTTGTGAGATTAAAAAATTCTCTGGCATATTTCTTTTAAATTCTCTCTCCCCGAGGTAAGCGTCTGTCGCTGGGACAAGGTGATAGAACACAACAAACTTGACATCGATATCCCTTGCCATCATAGAAATGGCAGAGGTAGAGGCGTGATAGTCCTGAATATCAAAGAAAATTTTTGATAATCGATCTAATCCTAAATCTCTTGCGGCGTGCTCTAAGTTTGACACCAGGCCTCGGGAGAGCGCATCGTGAAAGAGGATGTCTGTTGAATGACTGATCAATTTTGTTTGCTCATTTATGTTTCCATCACCTGAGACAACAACGCTTCGCCCACGATAGTCAAAACGATATCCAACGGCTGGGTGAGCCGGGCTATGATCGGCTGAGTAAGGAGTAACAACGAGTTCTCCATCTATTATCGGCTTCCCTGGAATAATTTCTTTGCCCGATATTAATCCGAGAGCCGAGGGCAGAAGCTTTTCTCCGTGATGCTTCGTCCGATACCTGCGGTCGAACGAGTATGTCTCGTTGATACTTTTAATCAAAGTGTTTGTGCCCTCAGGGCCTAAAACAGCGAGTTTTTTCGATCGACCGCCAACCCAAGAAATGAGATTTGCTTCGTATATTTCGGCGATATGGTCGGAGTGAAAATGTGTTATGAAAATTCCCTTGAGCCTTTTCATGGGCAGGCCAGATTTTTGAAGGTTAGCCGTCGATCCTGCTCCAACGTCTACTAAATAAAAGTGGTTCGGGGTTATTACTGCAATACATGCTTGAGCCCGACCCGAATTGCCTATGGGACCACCAGTCCCGCACATAAAGATTTGAAGTGCATCAGGTGATGGAAACTCTCTGGCTGCATTTTGCATTAAGGATTTTGTAAGGAATTCAATTGTTAAATCTTGAGGTTTTTCAAACTCAAGAGACGCTCTAAAAGCGGCTCCGAGAAACAAAATTACTGCTAATGAAAAAAGGAGAAACTTTCGCACTAGCCGTTTACCGAGGACTTGTTTAAATGGACAACTCTTTTTTCTATCTCTCTTTTCAACAGCCAAAGTCTATCTTGTCCCCAGCAGCTAAAATTTTTCATTTCACCTCCCGTTAAATTGAAGCTAGGAACCCCCCAAAATCCTATATCCATCATTCTATTAAGATTTTTATCCAAAAGTGTTTTCCAGTTAAGACGTTCTTGATCCTTATTCACTTCTTCCCAACTAACTCCACTCCGTTCCACCACCTTTTTTAGGCCAGCCTTGCTTGTTATATCGACACCTTCTTTCCAGGCTGCTTTCAGGTAATTACTGCAGAATTCTATATCTTTGTCGATCTTTCTAAGCTTCGGCAATATTTCGAAAGCCCTTTCTACGGGCGCTCCAATAGGGTCGATGATTGGTCCGAGATGTTGTCCATAATACTCTGCTTCTCTTTTTGCATCAGTCATTATGTAGATTTGTTTGCTTCTTGAGGCACTTACTCCTCTCATCATCATCGGGATTACTGGCTGAAGGATTAAATTAATCTGAGCTTTTTTAGCAAGCGAAATAACCCGATCAAAACATATCGCGCTATATGGACTTCGCAGAGAGGGAAAAAATTCCAGAGAGAGAAATGAGGCATTTATTTCCTCGTTAAAATTCTCATCTGGTCTTTTTACAATAGGACTCGAATTATTTGAGTTGATATCGGATTCAAGTAGTCGTTTCTCAAGGTGATGAAGTCTATCGACGCCCCAATACCATTCTCCTTCAAAGTAAAAAGTTCCACTTAGCCAGTGTCCTAACTTCTTTCTAAGCTCATTCCCCTCGCCTGTTAAATTTCCAGACTTGTTTTCTGAATAAAGGCGGCTTCCGGACCATAGTTTTGTACCGATCTCCAGTGCAATTTCAGGAAAATTTGGTTCACTTAGAGACCTCAAAATTTTTTCTTCTGCGTTTTCTCTCTGTTCAGTTTCGACTTTTTCAACAGCTTTTGGAAGAGAAACGTCGTAGTGGTCAGCGATATTCCGGGCGTCATTTAGAACCCAAGTTTCAAAACGTGAGCTGTCTCCTTGGTCACTCTTGGAAGGGCGTCCACAGAGATGGATCTCGAATCTAACATCATAGTTGGCGGTGATTGACGGTATTTTTTGAACAGCTAGGTGGCTATGTGGGTCGTCTACTTGATGAAAATAATGAATGGTTGGCGTACCTTTCCTCACTAGTTTGTATCGCCAACGGTTTAGATCACGTCTCCTGTCGCTAATAAGGGCGCTCATCAAGATTCTTTTTGTAAAAACCCGTGGTTTCAATTTGATTCGTCCAGATTAATCAAAGGTCTTCCGCCCTGAGTGGGATTCAAAAGAAAGTAGCTAGGAAATTTTATTCTCACCGGCTCTCCAGTCTGGGTTGTAAAGCATCACTTCCTCTTTCATTAACTTTGCAAGTTCGCTCTCCTCAAGCTCAAGCCAGTCACTCAGCACAGATTCATAATTCTCACCACGGTAAGATGTTTTCTCTCCAGCTCCACTTAGGGCATCTGAAAAACGATAAGGAGATTGCGTGGTAGGCCGGCTTCCACCTTCCCGATCGTCGGTTTTTATTACTGATTTTCGGTATTTAATTGTTTTTTGCTCAGATAAGTTAGCAGGGTTTCTTACTTCTCCCCAGGCAATATTGACTTCCTCCATCATGGCCCCAAAACTTTCTTTTGTGTTAATTTCTAGAAGGAAGCTCCCAACCGCCTCTCTTCTTGCGGATATCTTTTTGGTGAGTTCCATCTTGGATTCGGCCGGGTCCCTGAGGCCGAAACGCTCGATAAGAAGTCTGAAGAATAATCTGAAATCTGTCGCGATTATTACGTGCCCAAAACCAACTTCCCAAACCTCATTGGGTAGCGGTGCTGTATGATGAGAGTTCTCTAGATCATATTGAAGTTGGTCATCGGTCGCTGAAGTGGCGTCTATCATCGCGATATCTAGGTGTTGACCAACACCAGTTCTCTCTCTCATGTGCACAGCTGCCAGTGTGCCGACCAACCCATGAAGGGCTGCGTTAGTATCCGCGAGAGAAGTGGGCAAGTCGGACAGGGTCCCACCGTCTCGTTTCCACTTTCGATGAATTAGACCGACTTCGGCATGAATTACCGGGGCATAAGCGGGTTTGTGTGACTCCGGGCCGTCTCTGCCAAAGCCAGATATTGAAAGCATAATTATTCTGGGGTTAACTTTTTTCAGTGTTTTGTACCCTAGCCCCAAGCGATCCATTACATCCGGCCGGTAATTTTCTATTAGGATGTCGGTGGCTTCGACCAATCTCTTAACCAGGGTAACGGCCTCGGGATTTCGTAGATTAAGACATATGTTTCGTTTACCAATGTTCTGTTGGTGATAGTAGCCTTGGATGTTAGAGATCTCTTTCCCCCAGAAACGGGTCACGTCTCCTTCGGGAGGCTCTATTTTAATTACATCAGCGCCCAGATCAGACAGCATTCTCCCGGCGAAAGGGCCGGCAAGGACTCTCGAAAAGTCTAGAACCTTTAAATCCGATAGAGGGTAGCGGTCACTTTTTTTGCTCATAACTTCCCCGATTGTTTTTCCTTATTGGATGATTCTATTCTGTCTCCAAGCAAGTCTTTTCTTTTGGTTTGTCTCGGAAGGTCTATTTGTTAAAAGCTCCGGCAGGACTGCTAAACTTGTTTGATCGGTTCGTGTCGGACAAGTATTGGTTTTTCGATAATCCAAAACAGCCTTCAATCGAGCCTCATTTGGATTTCCAAGCTCATGATCAAAGTCGTCTGGTACTAGGCATCCCTCTATCGGGATGCCAGGCTCAGATGAGAGGTTATTTGGGGAGAAACCGTCTGCGTAATTACCAAATCCCTTATTGTTTTTTCCTTTGAACTGAATAGAAAAATAAGTAGTGCCGCAATTATCAAAGGCATAAAACCCAAAAGGCTTTCCGCAGGTGGTATTACCTATAAGGATTACTTCTAGATCAATTCCTCTTAGTCCGTTTATGATAGACTCACTGGCCGAACAGGTTCCTGTCCCTGAGATGATAAAAATTCTCTCTAGTCCTAGTGTTGGTAAAGGGCTGCCTTCGGGAACCGAAAACCCCTGACTAACGGTAAGGAACTCCTTTGGCAAAAGCCTCTCTCCAGTTACTGGATTAAATTCGGTGTGCTTGCTATTGAACTCAAGTTCCTCGAAAACCTGACCGACAGCGTTGTCTCCGGCTATCATCGAGGCGAGCTCATTCGCAATTGCTAGAAACCCTCCTCCGTTATATCTCAGGTCAACAACTAGATCGGCAATATTCTGATCTCGTAGTTCTTCTATCGCTTCAATTAATAATTCCTCCGCGGGTGCAATGTGGTTGTTAAAAGTGAAATAACCCACCAGCCCGCTATCCGTTTCAAGAAAAGATAAGTTCTGGACAGGCGTAGATGCGATTTCTCCCGCAGTCATAGTGATCGAGCGAGAAGAGCTCTCTGAGTTGTCTCTGATAATGAACGAATGAGTTTCGCCCAGATTAGGGAAAAGGCCATTATTTAGCGTATCAATGTCGTTGCTATTGACGACATCTACTCCATCGATCTCTAAAATTTCGGCGCCCCTAATCAGGCTCACAGAATCGGACGTTGCCGGACTATTTGGCTCAGTGTAAGCAACCACAACTCTTCTAGGTGGTGAACCACTGATGATTTTAAATTCTGCCCCATAACCCGCTAGAACTCCTCCCTGAGAGAGCGCGACCCACTCGTCCGTCGGAATAGAAAAATGAAATTTGTCTTTTGGGTTGCCGGAGTCGGTTCGTTCAAAAGTCTTCATCTCTTCGAAGTATTCGGGAGTTGTAAGGCTTTCAGGGTCGACATCAGCGATTTCGTCGTACCATAAATAAAGTTCGTGGCTCCAAGACCGGAGCCAATTATTTTCGTCTGACGAAGACCCCTGCGCGTCTGGGAAAGGAGTTCCTTGTAAATCTGCTCCCTCTCTGGGAGAGTCACAAAGTTGAGCAAATTGGTTAAACGGCTGGAAAGCTCCTAATTCAAAATCGGTTTTGCCTGTCTCTCGTTGGGTTTGAGGGCTTTCAGATGGGGATGAAGAAGATCCTCCTCCGCATCCCGTTAGGCATAAGAACGCAATCAGCGAAAGAAAAATTTTTGAAGTTATGAAGCGCATCATCAATTTCCGGTCAGATTCAATCGACCGAGGCTACTTGGCCTCCATCGACTGCGATATGCTCGCTATTTATCCAAATTCCTGCCGGACTGGCCACAAATGCGATGACTCTCGCGATCTCGGTTGCGGTGCCTAAGCGTCCGAGTGGTATTTTTTTCTCCACAGCAGCATAGAATTTGGGATTCTCTTTTTTTCTCTGATCCCAAGATCCGTCCTTAAACCAAACAGCTCCTGGAGAAATAACGTTAGACCGAACACCATCTTTTCCATAGTGCTGAGCCAGGTCATTTGCGTAAACCCGCATTGCTGCTTTGGAGGGCCCGTAGCTATTTGGCGGGCTCCCAAAGTGAAACTTGCTTGCCATCGAACCGACAAAGGTTATGCTAGCTGTATCGCTTTCCTTGAGAGTTTCTATGGTTGATTTTACTAGTCTAACACCGGCCATCATATCGACCTGAAAACTTCGCATCCATCCTTCTTCGTCGCCGCTATGATCAAATCCGCTGGCGTTATGGATAAGAATATCTGCGCCCTCTAAGAACTCCAGGGATTTTCTTGAAAATCCTAGAGATTCAGATTCGGATTCTAAATTTGCAGTTATACCTTTTGCCGATCCTCTCCCGATCGAATTAAGCTCAGCCTCAGCCTTCTTAAGCGACTCACTGTTTCTTGAACAAAAAGCAACCTTACACCCCTCGGATACCAATAATTTCGCGGTATAAAACCCTATCCCCTTGCTTCCACCTGATAGGATGACTTTTTTATCTTTCAGACCAAGATCCATTAGGTTTTTCCTTTGAGTTTATTTTTTTAGGCTTATCTATTGTCGACTACAGAATATTCGGTCCCGAAAAATAGCGTCGATCGATTCATGTCAATAAAATTCATTTCATCGTCTATAAACCTTTGATTAGCTTGCTCCGCTAATTTTGGTGAGCTGATCCCGTTTTGATCGATCCAGGCCTCAGCATGTCCAAGATACGAATTAGCCTTTGTACCCCTTGCCTTTTGCAGAGAGGCGTCAATTTCTGAGTTTGCTCTGTGTACTTGTCGATAGCATACTATTCCTGCTTCGTGTCCGTGCGCTCTGACAATAGGCCCATGGTGAGTAAGCCAGTACTTTCTTGCGTCGACTTCATCCAAGTAAGTCTTATGACGCAACGGAAAAAAGACTTTTTTAATGCTGCTTCCCTCCTCAGCTATTACGTTTTCTGGTGTTGGGTTTATCTGTGGGTATTCATATGCAAACCATATGGGAGAGTTTTCAAGATCAATGAATTCTCTCTCGTCCTCTAGAAGCAACTTTCCCGCTCGTTGGCCAGCTGCGCTTTTTAATGTTTTTTCCAGTTTACTTTCATCACTCCACCAAAGCTCTGCTACACCATCATAAGTGGTTTCCATCTCCCCTCTAGCTCTGCGCGCCGATACTGCGTCATCTATTGTGTGTGTTTGAACATATCGCATAAGTCCAAGTTCGGAGCTCAGACTTTTGACCAGGGGTGCGTGATCGGTTTTCCAATAAGTCTGAAAGGCCTCTCGCGTTAGCGATGGTTTTCTTCTAAGCAAAAATACGAGTCTGATCATATTGTTGTCTTTAAAAATGTATTTTGCCTATGATACTCCTTAAGTAGTGACTTAAAAGCGATATAAAAGTCCCAATCAAATAATATGTTTTGCCAATAAAAATAAGGGAGATGGTGTGAGAATGGCTAGATTGAAAGATAAAGTGGCTCTAGTGACGGGTGGAGCGAGTGGTATCGGAGAGGGAACTGTAAGGAAATTTGTCGAAGAGGGCGCGCGTTGCGTTGTTGTGGATCTTCAAATAGAAAGAGCTCAGGCTCTAGTCGAAGAGCTGGGTGATAGCTGTTTAGCTTTCGCCGCCGATGTTGCTTCTGAGGAAGGCGTCGCTGGGGCCGTGGACTTTTCAGTCGAAAAGTTTGGGAAGCTTGACATTGTTTTTAACAATGCAGGAATTTTAGGTAGTGTTGGACCGATAAAAGATATTAGCTCTGACGGATGGCACCGAACCATTGATGTGCTTTTAAGTAGCGTTTTCTTCGGAATAAAGCATGCGACCAGGGTGATGGAAGGGAATGGCGGTGTCATTATTAATACAGCGTCGACTGCGGGTGTAAGAGCAGGCCTAGGACCACATGTTTATACTGCAGCTAAACACGGAGTGATTGGTTTATCACAGTCGGTGGCGCCCGAGTTGGGACCAAAGGGAATTCGATGCAATGTCATCTGTCCAGGAGGGACTGTCACCAGCTTGACCGCTCGTTTAGCTGTCGGTGACCATACCAACCTTGCGGAGGCAACTAAGGTAATAGGAAACACTAATCCTATGGGGCGCGGTGGAAGAGTTGAAGATATCGCAAATGCTGTTTGTTTTCTGGCTTCGACTGAGGCGTCTTTTGTGAATGGTGCGGTCTTTGTGGTGGACGGAGGCGGCGAAGTAATCGCGGACCGGAATAATACTTTTGTGTCGATGGATTCAATTACCGTCCAAGAGGCAGACAGAACCGGAGTGCAATGATGAGTAATATTGGGAAAACTCCTACTTTAAACGAACTGGCAGAAAAAATGGCGATCATGGAGATAATTCATGCTTACGCAAGAGGAGTTGATCGGGCCGATTCGGAAATTCTAAAATCCACTTGTTGGGGCGATGCGGAAGTGGATTATGGTGGATACCAAGGCTTGGCTCATCCTTTTTGTGAGTCGTTACCTAGCGCAATTAAAAACTATAAAAATACTCAACATCAGGTCTCGAATACATTGATTTTTTTAGATGGTCCAAACAATGCTTCAGTAGAGAGCTATGTTACCGCTCATCATCTTCGTCCGGACAACACAGAAATGACTTACATCGGCCGTTATCTTGATAAGATGGAGAAGAGAAAAGGCGTCTGGAAGATAAAATTTAGGAAAATCGTAATGACATGGCATCAGGATTTCCCTACTTCTGAAGACTTCGAAAGGAATAGCTCTTTGCTTCCAATTTCTAGAGCCACTAATAATCGAGAGGATACCTCTTACGATTTTCTTAAAAATTAAATAAACCAGTTTTACCCGACTAAATACTCGTCTAAGGTTTTGTGAAAATTCCTAATTCTTACCTCTTGGTAGTTCCCAAGAGTTTGCCCGCCTTTTATTGATGCGTTCATTCCAGCCCACTGGCGATGAAAATTTTCTGTGTCTTGATCGAGAACATGTGCCAAAGCAAAACCCTCTACCTCTTTATAAGACTGATCAATACTTAGGTGCTGGGCCAAAGCAGGTGGCGCTCTATTTGATTCGTCAGGGACCGGTTCCAGAATAAGTATTTCGTGCAAGCAAGTACCAAGCGAAGTTGGCCTAAAACGATATATCAAAGGTATCTGTATCCCTGGGAAAAAGCATGCATTAGGGAACAAATGATACTCTATCGAATCTAGCATTATTGATGTGTTGGTATTAGAAAGATCCATTCCAAAAGCTTGACCCATGGTTTTTCTTAGATGTTCTGCGTGCCCCTCTCTCGCACTTTTCCCCTCAGGTAACTCTTTGGGGTCGTAGCCTAAAACTCCAAATATTTCTTCTTCAGTTTGGTCAAGCTGAGGGTTTCCTGTTGATAGATTTTGTAGAAAACGAGAAACGTTTTTTCCAAACACATCATACTGAGTGTTTGCCCAAGAGGATGCTCTGAGGCCTTCTGGATGGGTTGCCAAGACATGGTATGCCTCGAGGAATCCTTCCATGCACATTTTCCAGTTTCCCGGTAATTCTTTGCATGTGTGTATGGCAACTCTTCTATTTTCTAGACCCCAGCCTTTAAAATGATCGGGTAAGACCTCCAAATGATCTTCTAGCGGGCTACATTCAAGATCGAAGTTTATAAAGACGAAACCCGCCCATGTGCCCGAGGGAATCTCAGTCAGGCCAAAGTTTTCGTCAGAAACATGTGGGAAATCCCAACGGCAGGGTATTTCTCTCAGGCTTCCATCTAAATTCCATGACATTCCATGAAACGGACACCGCAGGAACTGTTTCCCAGTTCCTTGAGACCCCGGGTCAAAAAAAGCCATTCCTCTGTGTGGACAGGAGTTGACATATGCTCTGAGTCTGTCCTCTGAGTCTCTGATCACCATTGCGCTATATGGACCTACGTCATAGACATAGTAATCACCGGGATCTTTCACATGTTCTTCTCTGCACGCCCACTGCCAAACTTTGGACCAGACCTTTTTGATTTCTTGATCATAAAACTCTTGGTCCGTGTACCGGGAAAAAGGCAAGTCTTCGTTTCCTAGGAACTTATAGCTGCTGGCCATAAGGGCATCATCGTGACGGCTATTTTCGCCTAGGAGTATATCGTTTACCGACCGTCCAGGGCATCTCGCTTCGCCTGGGGCAAGATCCGGATCTGACGGAATACTGAGTTCCTCGATCATTTCTTTCATCTGAAATTCTCGCAATTTTCTGTTTTTTTATAATAGCATTTCCCTGTACCCATTTATCAAGGAGAAAATTCTGACTTTTCTGGTGACGGACGATCACTCTTAACGAACAAAAACTGATTGAGATTTAATATGATTCGAGTAACTTGCATTTGGTTAGATTGTTCTTATTGATTTTAGGCGAAAGTTTTCAATGCTAAGAAAAATACTTATCTTTATCATTATATGCGGGGGATCCCTGAGGTCATTCGCGGACATTGTTTTTTTAGAAAATGGAGACCGCATATCGGGCGATATAAAACGGATTTGGGGAAATATATTGATTATAGAACCCGAATATAGTGATCCCATCGAGCTCGATAGGGCTATCGTGGTTGGTGTTGAGTCTGATAAGAAGCTAGCAATCGAATTGGATGGATCAAAAGAAAGGCCCTATTTGATTTCCAGAGCGTCAGAAGAAGGCAGGGTCATTCTAGATTCAGATGATACTAAGTTCGATGTCACGCTAGATTCTATAAAGCGTGCTGAAGCAATAAAAGATTTTGACTGGGACATTAATTTTGACCTTGGATCCACCTTCAGTCGAGGTAATACCGATAGCCAAACAACAAATTTGCAGTGGGATGGGAATTTAGTTATCAAAGATCATCGAATAAAAAGCGACTTATTTATAAGTAGAGAAGAGGTTGACGGAGAGAAAACAAAGGCCAAAGATAGAATCAACCTTGGGTACAACTATTTTTTTGTTGATCAATGGTTCTTTGCAGTTAATCTCGCTGCAGAAAGAGATCCTATTGCATTGCTAAATTCTCGATATTCTCTCAGTCCTGCAATTGGTTATGATTTCTTAGATGATCCCAACCGATTTCTACACGTTCAGCTGGGAGCGGGTTACTCTTCAGAACGTTCAAATAATTTAACATCAACCTCTACTGTTATTGATTGGAAACTCAACTTTTATTGGGAGCTGCTAAGCGGTGACCTTCAATTCTTCCATGATCAAAATTTGCTTAAGAATTTAGAAGGGCGAAAAAATTTCGTGTTTTATAGTCAAACTGGTTTCCGTTATGAAATCAATGAGGACATATACTTAAACTTACAGGCTAACTTTGACTATGATAGTCAGCCTGCAGGCGAAGCAAAAGAAGAAGACCTAACCTTTATTATTGGAGCTGGTATCAATCTCTAGGTCTTTGAAGAAATTGCCTAGTGACCAATTGGTCAAAGGTTCGGGTCTTCTCGTCCCCACCATTCTTTTCTTTGTAATCATTTGTTATCTTGATTTTTTACGAGGCTATAATAGTTAAAGTGGATTAAAGTTCTTCCGCGAATCTAGCTTCCATTTGAAGATATCCTTTAGAGTCTGGATGTCTTGACCAGATATCCTTCCAAACGGAACCACCAAGCACCTCTTTCATGCCATGGTCCCTGTCTAACTCAGATTTCCATTTAATTATCCAAGTAATATTAGCCACCCCATGCTTATGTTCCTGAGGGTCCTCGCCGGTTATCTCTGGAGCTAGTCCATTATCTGTCCAGAATCCAACGACATCTAAATTCTCTTTTAAAAAAGGAACGGCTTCGTCAATGGCCCATTTTTTATAGGCTTCAAATTTTTCCGGAAGATAGTGATAGCATCGAATTTCAAACATTTTTTTACTCCTCTGATATTTTATTTAAAAGTATTTCAACGATTTCTCGGCCATGTGTGTTTTGCAAAAAATGCCCGGCTTCTGGTAATGATTTAAAGGTTCCCTTCATTTTTTTGGCCCATGTTTCACCCCATTTTTCTGTAAATATATCGTCAGCGCCTCCCCAAATAAAGTGGACCGGTTTATTCCACTGAAGAAGCTGTTCAAAAAAGTAAATTTGCGCTGTCCCATTTCCTCGGTCGAAGTCGTAATGACAAATAGATAGAGGAAATGCTCTGAATCCGTTGAATGCGTCGTCAGGCATACCCAAGTATGGAGCTTGGAATCCTCGGTACATCTTAGTGGCTTCTGAATCGATGGTTAGTTTTTCTCCATGCAGTATCCAGGGTATCCCAAGCTTTGGTGCAAGTATTCCCGCGCTAATAAGAAGCAGCACCGCAATGTCAGGATGGCGGATACTAAACAGACCACCTTCCTGCCAGTTCTTATTCCATTTTATGATCGCGTCTGAATATTCGTACTCCTCATGGTGCAACCATGTGTTCATGATTACTAGCCTTGAGAAACGCTCTTCCATATAGACGGCCTGAGCGAGTCCTATAGGTCCGCCCCAATCTTGACAGACTAGCGTTATGTTCTTTAGTCCGAGATTTGAGATAAGCCCGGAAAGAACTTCGGTATGTCTTGCGATTGAGTAGAAACTTGGTTCGGTCGGTTTGTCAGATCGTCCAAAGCCAATATGATCTGGAACGATGCAGCGGTAACCCTTCGCTATTAACATTGGGATCATGTCACGGTATAAATAACCCCAAGTTGGCATCCCATGCAGAAGCAGCATTACGGGCCCATCTTTTGGCCCCTCATCAACGTAGTGAACCCTAACGTCATTCCAAAGGTAGTAGTTTGGCTCGAATGGATAGTCGGTCAGCTCAGAGAAATTTTTCGCTGGTGTTCGAAGGATGTTTTCCATTTTTTAACTTGTGACTGATTGGTTAAAAACTCTACCATTTTTTTGGGTAAGCGGGAATTTTGCTGAATTTTCAGGTCCCGCAAAAAGTCTGTCTGACTACTTGATCGGGACGCGGCTTTTTTGCTAGGTCTATATTTGATGCGTTTAAATCAAATGGGTTCGCTGTCTCTCTTACTAGTTTACGAAATAAGTTGAGATTGCCAATAGTCGCTTCCTTTATCGCCTGTTCTACTAAATGGTTCCTAGGGATGATCGCCGGATTATTAGCAATCATTTCCGTCTGTGTTTCTTGGTTCTCTTCTTTTCCTATGCGTGCCTTCCACTTGTTTAACCATTCATCGAATAATGTTGGAAATCCAGCAAATTCAGACACCGAAAATTCAGGAGTTTCTCCCGCCATTTCCGACAGACGTCGAAAAGATAAGGTGAAATCAAGTTGATTGTCCTCGAGCAAAAGAAAAAATTCCTCCATGATAGGTTGATCCCCTTGCAGTTTCTTTTTGAAACCAAACTTAGGTCTCATCTGAGCTTCTTCTTTCTCTTTGTACAGATTTGGAAAGCGCTCAATGACTTCTTTCGCCAGTTCAAGGGATCTTGTTTCGTTTTGTCCAATGATCGGGAGCAAGGCTTGCGCGAAACAAGCGATGTTCCAATGTGCTATGTTAGGTTGATTCTCGTAAGAATATCTTCCCATATGATCGATTGAGCTGAAGACGGCATTCTTTTTAAAATTATCGATAAATGCACAGGGACCAAAATCGATTGTTTCTCCAGAGACAAGCATATTGTCGGTATTCATTACACCATGAACGAAGCCAATCGATTGCCACTTAGCGACCAGTTCCGCCTGCGATTCCATAACAGCTTCTAATAGAGCGAGAGCCTTGCTCTCTCGCACGGGATGATTATTGTAATGTCTTTCAAAAACGTAGTCAGTCAACAATTCAAGTGCTTGGACATCTTTTATACTGGCGAAATATTGAAAAGTACCTATTCGAACATGACTTCGGGCGACCCTTGTTAGAATTGCGCCTGGTAGAGATGTTTCTCGCATAACAAATTCACCTGTCTCCAGTGATGCCAATGCACGCGTAGATTTTATTCCAAGCGCATGCATTGCCTCACTTATTAGGTGCTCTCGAAGTACGGGGCCAAGAGGTGATCTGCCATCACCCATTCTTGAGTAGGGTGTTGGTCCTGCTCCTTTCAGTTGGATATCGTAGCTCAAGCCATCCCTCGCTTTAACCTCACCCAGCAGAATGGCTCTGCCATCACCAAGTTGAGGATTCCATGAACCGAACTGATGTCCAGCATAAACCGACGCAATGGGGTTACTTCCTTTCGGGGCAGTATTGCCGCTCAACATTCCGATGCCCTGCTCACTGTTTATCCAATCAATCGGAATCGACAAAAACTCTGCTAATTCTTCGTTTATTAAAATTGGGGAGGGCTTGTTTACGGGCTCGGGCAACTGGTTTGTATAAAAGTTTCCTGGCAAGTTAACGTAGGTATTTTCGAAGCTAATAGTCATATTTTTATTGGGACTTGTCTCGGAGGATTCATGCAGACTTCTTTAAAAATTTGGGTAAAGCCAAAAATTTATTTCTCGCGCTCTTCGAGGAAAGCTCTTCTACTTTTCTTTTGAGAAATTCTGTAAGCCCCTTTCTCCCTCCAAGTAGTTCCATTTCTTTGTAACGAATTGGCTTGCCAATTCTAAACTCAATCGTTGTTCCTATTCTTCTGGTAACTTCTCTTATAAACAAAGAGAGTCTGGCAGACTCAGAAATGCTGCTCGCTAGGTGAAACGCTGCACTGTTTTCCCCTTTGAAATTTACAGGCACAACAGTTGCTTTTGATTTAATAATTATTTTCGCCGCAAATGTGCTCCAGGGCAGTTCTTCTAAAGGTCCGAGTCCAAATCTCCACCTAGTCGCTACGCTCCCTGACGGGAAAATTATTACTGTGCCTCCATTCTCAAGAATCTGTTGGGCATGCTTTTTTGTCTCGACGTTTCTTTTCGTGGCTTCTCGTGTGCCATCAAAATCTACAGGCAAAAATAATTTATTTAACTCTTTGTCCTTCATTAACCGGTTATTGAGTAATATACGAAAGTCTCCCCTTATTCTTGCAGCTATCTCGCAAAGAATGAGTCCATCTATTATTCCAAATGGATGATTTGCGACAAAAACCAGGGGACCATCTTTCGGGATATGCGCTTCCATTTCCTGGTTGTATTTGAGGCAGAGTCGGCTCAATTGGATTCCCTTACTAAAGAATTTAGGGATCTGAAAGGGCTCATCTTTCAATTGTCCGTAGATGCTAGTTATCTTCTCTCGACCGGTCGCGAGTTCGACAAAATTTACGACCTTTCTTTTAAACCAAGGGTCGCCAGGTTGAGCGTAAGATATTGTATCTGTTCGATCCATCAACTTGCTTCGTTGGCGATCGGGTTTCTACTAGAGAGTGCGTTTTTTGACATTATCTGAGAGGATCTCCTCCATCCCAATTCCTTGCTGCAGTGGCAATGCCTTCAAACCTATTAACAGTATTTTCATTGTAAGACACAACTTCCAGCATGCAGCCCATTAGAGGTCTAGCGTCAAAATATGCAAACGCGACTTCGCCAATTTTTCCTGTATTTGCCGCGAGGTAACCTAGATTTTCCATATAAAGAAGGTCTGAGTCAAAATCGTGTGTCCAAACACACATGTGGTGAAACCCCTTTTCCCCAGCGGGAACGCTGTCTCGGTAAGCGCATTTTGGTGAAATGGGCTCGATCAATTCGATCTGGATGTTCCCTGCTTGCGCTATGGCAACTCTCATTGATAAATCGCTTTTCTCGCCTCTATAAGTAACCTCATCAAAAGTCCCATAGGGGTAGTCATTTATAAAAAAAGGACCAATTCCCATTTCATTTACCCATTTCATGCAACTCTCTTCTAAATCGGTCACCACCCAAGCGTTTTGGAAAATAGCTCGATCTGTTGGATTATTCACTGGGACATCTCCTCTATGGGTTAGTTGAAGTCAGCGGAGCTATGCCGCTCCAATACTCTCGTTTTTTCATCGCCCCAAGGTCGATTGACTCTTCTTCCTCGCTGAACCGCTGGTCGCGCCTCAATTTCTTCTGCCCAACGCACTACGTTTTTGTAACTATTTACATTTAAAAATTCACTTGCTTGATAGGCGTCATGCAAAACCAGGTATCCATACCAAGAGTAATTCGCTATGTCAGCAATATTGTATTCTTCGCCGCAAAGAAATTGCCTTTTTCCTAGGTTCTGATCTAGCACATCAAGGAGTCTCTTAGTTTCCATTGCGTAACGGTTGATCGGGTACTCTAATTTTTCGGGTGCATAGGCATAAAAGTGACCAAAACCACCTCCCACATATGGGGTACTACCCATTTGCCACATTAACCAAGAAAAACACTCTGCTCTTTCACTCAGAGCAGAGGGGATAAATGCGTTGAATTTCTCAGCCAAGTACAAGAGTATGGCTCCGCTCTCAAATACCCTTGTCTCAGGATTTGTGCTTATATCTATCAGAGCAGGAACTTTAGAGTTTGGGTTTATGTCGACGAATCCGCTTCCGAATTGTTCATTGTCTCCAATCTTTATGAGAAAGGCGTCGTATTCCGCCTCCTTCCCAGCCTGAAGCAATTCTTCTAAAAGAATAGTTGCTTTCACCCCATTTGGAGTTCCTAAGGAATGCAGTTGCAACGGGTGTTTTCCCCTAGGAAGGATTCTCTCCTCTCTCGCTCCGGAAGTCGGTCGATTCATGTTTGCAAAGCGGCCGTTTGCTTCTTTATCCCAGTGCCAAACTTGTGGTGGGACATAATTGTTAGATTCACCCATATTTTTTTCCTAGTAAATTCGTACAAAAATTTAAGATTTCAAGGCTACAATAAAGTATGGACCGACAACACACTGATAACTACTATTTTTCTCGAGATGAGCTCTTCGCTTACGAAGAAAAGGGATACTTAGTAAGAGAAAAGATCTTTAGTCGTCGAGAAATTGATGAGCTCCTTATAAGCATAGACGGGGCTATTGAATCTCTAAGGGATGCTGTGTCCAGTGGGGTTACTTATTTTCTTGATGGCAAACGCTTTGTCGACATAGGCACTACAACGTTACAGTTTGAACACTCCTACGAAAGTGAAGACATTCGAGTAGTTGAACCCGTGAGTGGCTTAAGTGCTAACTTAGATAATTTGATGGAATCACCGAGGATTGTTGATCCGATAAAAAGCATCTTGGGAACGGAGATAATAAGTATTTGGACGAACAAGATGAACCTTAAGGTTGAGAAAAGCGGGTCTGGATTTGATTGGCATCAAGATTCACCCTATTGGATTCATGATCATCCTGATGCGGGGTCTCTTCCTAATGTTTTTTTATCTTTTGATGACACAAATAAACAAAATGGGTGTCTTCGGGTAATAGAATCCAGCCATACGTCGGGTTGTTTACCAGGTAGAGATGATGGAACTCAGTTGGGCGGATTCTTTACTAATTGGGAGGCGATAAAAAGCGGTGCTGAGATTTCTATAGAAATACCGCTGGGGTCGTTAGTGTTTTTCGACCCGCATCTAATCCATGGATCTGAGCCAAACACATCTAGTTATCCGAGGAGAGCCTTGATAATGACTTATCAGGCCGGTAATTATCCTATGCTTAAAACTGGCGAAATCAGACAAATCAGTGGTTTAGGCGTTTGTGATGCCAAGTGATAGTCCCCCGTCGACTACTAAAACTGAGCCCGTAGTCCATTCGCTGAGGGTTAAATACTCAGCTGCTTCCGCTATTTCCTCCTCCGTTCCGATTCGACCCAGTGCATGTGCTGGAGCAAGGGAATCGAGTCTGATTTTTGATTCTTTTTCTGTCATGAGTCCGGCTCTTTGATATATCTCTGTTGGCACTGCTCCAGGAACTACGCAGTTGACGCGGATCTTTGAGGGCCCCAATTCGGCCGCCAAAGCTTTGGTGATTGCCTCAATTGCCCCCTTTGTTGCAGCATAAGCTGATGCGCCTGGGAATGCCCTGCGTGTATGGACACTTCCAACAAACAAAATCGAACCCTCAGTTTTAATGAGCTCCTTTTTTGCTTCTCCTGAAAGAAGCATTCCAGCGATAACGTTGGTGTTGAATATTTCGATTAGCGGTTCTTGCTGAAGTTGGTCGATATCCCCCCGATAAATGTTTCCTGCGTTATTAACAAGCACATCTAATTTCCCACCATGCGAAAGAGCCGCTTGTATGATTTCGGTCCTATCATTTTCTAGGGTAATATCTCCGGCCTTTGCGAAACAGTTCTCGCCCAGAGATTTTGCGACGGACAACAATTTATCTTCACGCCTCCCGCAGATCGTGACGAGAGCCCCTTTTTTTAAAAATCTCCTTGCTATTCCTGCACCGAGACCAGAGCCACCGCCGGTCACAAGCACAGATAGTTCCTCAGTGTTCTTCAAGTCGCTCTCCTATGCACCAAAGGGCCGACTGCCTTAAAAATTTTGAATGTCCGTGCGCGGCGATAGAAATCTCGTCGTGCGCCATAGAGCTATATATCACTCGGCCTTTCATATTTGTGTGCGCCCAAGCCAATTCTTGAACGGTATTGTCCTCTCCTTCGTTCGTATAGAGGAGCGGCGTCGTCTCGGGTATTGTTTTAAGGTAATGATAGATTTCATCCTTTATCTCAAAGCCCTGAATGTTTCTTGTGGCTGGGTGTTTATGGGACGAAGCACAGACTTGGAACCGTTTTGGGGGTGGGTGAAACGTTTGGTTCCAGACCCACTGGACTCCCAGTATCGAGCTCCAGTCGTCCCAGGTATCGAAACATATCGCCGCAGTATGAAGCCCAAGCAGACCACCGCCCCTATTTAAGTGTTTAATTATTGTTTTTTTATCTTTTTCCTTTATTTCGTAAGCCCACTCTTCTCTGAATGGTTCGTATTTCTGGTCATCCAGCATCCGCCATCTGAGAGCGAAGATGGTTATCAGATCGTAAGATCGGGCCTCTAGTTCAGCGAGCCCTGCCGAAAAATCAGAATAGATTTCTGAATGAATATCAGATTTCATTAATTCTCTAGCTAAAGCATCCGAAGCAGTGACGAAGTCGTGATTTATGCCGCCGGTTAAGATTAGGTTTCTATAGGACATTAATCTCTCGGGAGTTGGTTTAGTAGGGAATGAACAACTCCGCCGTCGACAACGAATTCGTGTCCGTTCACATAACTTCCTTGCTCTGAATCTAGGAACATGATTGCCTCCGCAATATCTTTTCCAGTCCCTAGCCTCTTGAGCGGCACGGCCCCACTTCTTGCTTTTCTCACTTTTTCGTCCTCGTATATCGGAGCTGACATTCCTGCATCTATAAAACCGGGAGCGACGGAATTAACACGTATATTCTTACCCGATAATTCGATAGCTAATTGCCTCGTCATTTGTTTTATGCCCGCTTTTGTAGAAGGGTAGGCTCCAGCACCAGGGCCAGGCGTGATACTGTTAATTGAAGAAATATTTATGATATGCCCTTCCTGCCCTTCCATTCTCAGAGCGGCCTCTCTAGAAACTATATAGGTGCCAATAAGATTAACGTTGACCGTGGAAATAAAATCCTCAACGGATTGCTCAATCAAGGGTCCGAATCTAACAATACCCGCATTATTTATAACGGTGTTTGGGGTTCCTAATTGATCAAAAGCATTTTTTACCTCGTTTTCCTTTGCAATATTGGCGACGTAACCTCTTAAACTCTTATTTTGGTCCTCTGCTAGTTTTACAGCTGCCTCATCAGTGTCGATGATTCCTACTTCGTATCCTCTGTCCAACGCCGTTTTGGCAATTTCGAGTCCCAGGCCGCTTGCTCCTCCTGTAATGATAATTTTTTTTCTCATTCTCTATCCTATTTTTACAGGGAAGCATTCCCAGTGATCTCTCGACGTTTGTGTCTCTTTTTTAGAAATTTTCTCTGGATGAACTTTCATTCCATTTTCAAAGAGGCTTTTTAGAATCTGGGTTATTATCCCGAATTGAGGAATAGACGAACCCTGTTTGTTCGAATTTCGAATACCACCGTCTAAATCGCGTCCAGCGCAAAGATGAACTCCTGCGCCAAACGTTAGTCCAAAAAGCTGCGATTTCTCGTGTTTTATATCTCTCATCGGGTTGAAGACATTCGAGTCTCTCCCAAAAATAGAAATGTCTTTGTTTGCAGAAGCGAGATCAAGTTCCAACTCGTCCCCAATATCAAAAAGTCGCCCCCCTATCAAAGTTGGTTCGATCACTTTTCTAGCCGCGACTGGGCTTGCAGGGTGGAGGCGCAAGCTCTCGTGGACACACTTTTGCATTAAGGTTGGGTTGCGAGCAAGCACAGCTGTGTCCGTAGACCAGTTAAGAATTTCGTTTGCAGCGTGTACCAGTGAATTGGCAGTGCTATGAGATCCAGCTTGGAGATAGAAGCAGACCTCTCTTTCTATATCACCGTCGTTCAATTTTAGAGAAGTTTGATTTTTTAGAAGGACAGTAAGCACATCTTTTGGAAGTTCCTCTTCTTTTACCCGACCCTTCTTGAACTCCTCAACTAACTGCTTTCTTCGACGCCATGAAGGTTTAAGAAATTTTAAAAAAGAATCTTTCGCTATTTTAAGATTCTGCCTTACAGCCTTTTTTTTCCGATTAGAGTGGGCGATAGTGGCCCCCTCGCTGAATTTCTTAACAATTCCAATTAGCTTTTTTGTGTCTTCGTCTTTTGCTTCTCGGTCAACACCGGCAAAGTCAGAAGTGAGTTGTATTGTCGCCAGGTAACCAAATTCGACAAGATCGAAATCTCTCGCTTCAATCGCGCGGCTAACCATCTGATTAAGGAATTCAGAGAAAATTATGTTTTCATAATCGTTTGTTATTGAGCGCGTGAATAGTTTTAGCTCGGATTGCCTTCTCCTTCTATGCTTCTCACCGTGGAGTGTGAGGAGAACGTCTTTCATGAGTATGTCGCTATCTTCGTAAAGGTTTTGACGCAAATTGGGATTGCATAACGCCTCTTGAACCTCAACAAAACTGTTCAGCGTTGCTCGGGCCATATTTAAATAGAGAAGATCACGGGATAATAGCCCCAAAGATCACGGGCTGTCGTTGAATCTTTCTCGGGTGTTTGATTAGGGTCGCGTTCCATCCCTTTTTTAAAAAGGGATTGTATGATTAAAGCAACTGTTCCCATATGATCAACCGGCCTGTTTTCATTGGGCAACACGCCTGCTGCCAAGTTTAATCCGATGCATGCATGCATCCCCTGCCCAAAAGATAATCCATATCTTGACTGCCCTTTTGGAAGACTTCGATTGGGATTAAATGAGTCTGCATCTTCCCCAAAAATTGTTCTGCTCCTGTTCGCCGATTGGAGGTCAATAACTACTTTTGAGTCCTCTTCTAATTTTTTTGAATCTATATCCATGGGACAAAGGGTCTTTCTAGCAGCAATTGGGCTTGACGGATGCAGGCGGATAGACTCGAGCACACATTTTTGAATAAATCGCGGCTCGTTGAGTACCAAATCCATGTCCTCTGGCCTTGATTCCAGCCAACCAATCAACTCATGAACTGCGTGCGTTAGAGTATGGATAGAGGTGTGCGCTCCTGCTAAGGCAAAGAAGGCCATTTCTCTGGTGAGCACATCTCTCGGTATATCAATACCGTCTTCATTCTTGAGGAGGACCGTTAAAATATCTCGCGGTATAGCCTCTTCGTTAATTTTGCCTTGATCCCTTTTTTCTAAAAAGGATATTCGACGGCTAATTGATGGTTGGACGAATCGTTGGTCAAATCTTGCTAGCCCATTTATTGCCTCTTCTTTAACCGCTTCCTTGTCTCCCGTTGCGTGAGCTAAGGTGGCGGTTTTACCAAATATTCTTAGCAGAGCCATTAAGTCAGCTGTTTCTTCTGGACTTTTTTCCTGCCGGTCTAGACCTGTGAAGTCGGCAGTCAAATTGACCATAACTCGATAGCCAAAGTCTACTAAGTCCATTTCGCCAGATTTGACGAACGGAGCAAGCGTTTCTGTCAGGGTTTGAGGGAAGACTTCGGATTCGTAATATTTGAAAAAATCTTTACGGAATACCTTGGTTTCCAGAGCCCTCCTCGATTTGTGTTGGTCTCCGTGCAGATTTACTAGCACATCTTTCATTATTATCGAACCCTCATCATAGAGTGCTTGGCGGAGGTTTTTGTCTCTGAGTGCTAACGAGGCTGCTTTATAATTATCGATATTTGTTGTTTCAGTCACTGGTCGCTTCCTGGGTTAGGGTTTTGGAAGAGTATTGAGAAACTCTCCATCCAGTAATTTGGTTTCTCTCTGGGTTTGGAGTCAGGTCCGCGCTCTTGCCTCCAACGAATACCGTCTTAATATTTGACTTATCTTTAAGAATTGTCACGTCTTGACTTGGATCTCCCTCTACTAAAATAAGGTCTGCAAATTTCCCATCAGCTATTATACCGGTCTCTCCATGAAATCCTGCGTGTATTCCGCACATTCCTGTTGCTGCAGCGATTGCATCTAAATTAGAAAAGCCAAGCTCAGATACAAAGATCTCTAGCTCTCGATAATGCCACTCGCCGTAGGGGGTTAGGGAAAATCCGCTCTCACTTCCGCATAATATTGGCACTCCAGCTTTTTTAGCTTTTTTAAGCATGGATGCACTTTCCTCTATTTCTTTTCGAAAGATTTCTTTTAGGTTCTCATTGGCTCCAACCCGATGACCAAAATCGGCCAAGTTTGCTTGGAAAGTGAAAGAGGGAACAAGGGGGACATTTTTCTCGACGACTTTCTCTAGAGTTTCCTCATCCATAAAAGTTGCATGTAAAAGCATGTCCATTCCTGCCTCCACTGAGTCCTTTATGCTTTGAGCGTTCCTGCAGTGACCCATAACTGGAACTCCGAGCTCGTGAGCCGTATCGCAGACCAACTTCAGCTCTTCTAAGGACCAGGCTTGAACTTCTCCTTTCCCTTTTTGCCGAGGAAGAAGTCCAGTTACGTGGACTTTTATCCAATCTACTCCATTTTTTATCTGTCTTCTTACCTCTGTCTTTATTTCCTCTGGGGTCGAAACGATCTTTGCGTAGCCTCTCAAACCCCTATCAGGGATTAGTCGACCAGCTGTTCCGCCGACTGAGGTCAGTAGCGCGTTGCCGCCGCATAGCATCCTTGGACCCTGAATAACGTTAGAATCAATCGCGTCCCGCAGATCAATAGTCACGTCAAAGATTCCATCAGGATCTACAAATCCCGTGACTCCCGCCTGAAGCAATTTTTTGACGTTTTGACTAGCAATGATCGCTGCTAGCCCTTCTCTTCGATGGAAAAAGAGCTCGTCGTTAGAGGATGGCTCGTCAAAAGTCGAATGACAGTGAACGTCAATAAGCCCGGGCATAAGAGTGAGCCCTGTCGCATCGATTACTACATCTGCATTTCCACTGTCGAGATTTTTGTGATCGACTATTTTGTCCCCTAAGATTGAGACTGTGCCTTTGTAGGCTGGATTGCCTAAGCCGTCAATAATTTTGCAGTTTTTAATTATCGTATGTCTCATTTTTGCAGGATTTCCCATATCTTTAGGGGGGTTGCGGGCATGTCAATGTGGTCAATATCCAGAGCATTTACAATTGCATTTATCACCGCGGGCGGCGCGCCTATTGCCCCAGCCTCACCACACCCCTTTATTCCAAGGGGGTTATTAGGCGTCGGCGTATTGCTGAATGCTGTCTGGAACGAGGGCATGTCGTCCGCCCGAGGCATGCAATAATCCATGAAAGAGGCATTCGTTAGTTGGCCGTCATCATCGTAATTAACGTTTTCAAGCAGAGCTTGACCGATTCCTTGCGCTATTCCTCCATGCATCTGCCCGTGCACTATCATAGGGTTGATGACGGTGCCAAAATCGTCCACCGCGACGAAGCTTTTAATTTCTGTCTCCCCCGTCTCTGGGTCAATTTCGATTTCGCAAGCATGGCATCCTCCCGGGTATGTGAAGTCTGGCGGATCAAAGAAAGCGTCCGCTTTCAAACCTGGTTCTATTTCATCTGTTGGAAAACTCTGGGCAACGTATGAGGCTAACGCAACTTCCGCGAAAGCCATGCGTTTGTTGCTACCTTCACTGAAAAATTCACCATTCTCAAATTCTACAAGTTCTTCATTGACTTCCATGTTAGCGGCGGCGATAAGCCTGCCCTTAGCAATTATTTTCTCGCAACCTAGGGAGAGTGCTGACATTCCTACGGGACCGCTTCTCGATCCGAAGGTGCCCATTCCAAATTGCACTTTATCCGTATCGCCGTGGATAATATCGATGTCGTCAATGTCAATACCAAACTTGTCTGCAACGAGTTGAGCAAAAGTTGTTTCGTGTCCTTGGCCGTGGCTGTGTGAGCCCGTAAGTACTTCTACTGATCCTGTTGGGTTTACTCTGATTTGAGCTGATTCCCATAAACCTGCTCCCGACCCGAGTTTTCCAAGTTTTTTTGAGGGACCAATCCCGGCTGCTTCAATCCATGTCGAGAGGCCTATGCCTCTAAGCATTCCTCTGTTCTCTGATTCTTTTTTCCTTGTTTCAAAATTTTCGAAGGAAATCAGTTCTAACGCTGTCGATAAAACTTTTTCGTAATCTCCACAGTCATAGGTTGACAGCACAGGCGTTTGATATGGAAAGTTTTTAACGAAATTTTTTCTTCTCAGATCGACAGGGCTTGTGCCTATCTTCCGAGCTGCCAGATCTATAAGACGTTCTATTATAAAAGCGGCTTCGGGTCTGCCTGCGCCGCGGTAAGCGTCCACTGGAGAGGTATTGGTGTATACGCCTTTCACCTCGGCATGTATCGCAGGAATAGCGTATTGTCCTGAAAGTAATGGAACGCACATGTAGGTCGGTATGAGCGAGCCAAAAGTGGACAAGTAAGCGCCCATATTTGCGGTGATAGACACCCTTAATCCTGTGATTTTTTTGTTTTCGTCTAGATACATCTCTGCCTTCGCTATCTGATCTCGACCGTGCGCGTCAGTTAGAAAAGCCTCACTTCTGTCTGCCATCCATTTAATGGGGCGCCCAATAGTCTTGGCGGCCCAAGCACAAATTACTTCTTCAGAATAATTAAAGGCTTTGGACCCGAACCCTCCTCCAACATCTTCTGAAATAACCCTAAGTTTATGTTCAGGCGCGAGCCCAATCACCGCAGATAGAGTCATCCGAAGCCCGTGAGGGTTTTGCGACGCTATATATAGAGTGTAACGATCGTCTCTCTCGTCATAACTAGCATTGAGGCAGCGAGTTTCCATCGCATTTGGAGCTAGTCGATTATTGTATACCCTCAAAGGTATTTGATATTCTGAAGAATTTTCAGCCTCCTTTACTGCCTTGGCGTCGCCAAGCTCCCAGTCAAAGGCGATATTATTTTCAGCGTTATCATGAATACTGGTTTTTTTTTCATAGACATTGCTTAACGTGATGACTTCTAATTCTTCATATTCGATTTCAATACTTTCAGCTATCGTTCTGGCAATTTCTTTGGTATCGGCTATTACTACGGCGATTGGGTCTCCAACGTACCTCGCTCTGTCTAAAACGAGCGGAGGATGCAATCCCGATTTCATTTCTGAGCCGTCTTTTGAGTGGATCATCCAACCGCACATTAGTGTGCCTAAGCCCGATTTTGCGTAGTCTTTCCCGGTTAAAATTCTTCTCACACCAGGTTGGGAATCTAAGTCTCCGACCTCTATTTTTTTTATGATCGCGTGAGCCACTGGAGATCGCACGAAATGAGCATAGCATTGGTTAGGCAGCACTAGGTCATCAGTGTATCTGCCTTTGCCAGTAATAAATCTCGGATCTTCTTTTCTTTTTACTGATTGCCCAGTCAAAGCCATTTGCTAGCGGGAGTTCCATGTTAATAAAGACTTGAATGCTAGCAGTACCAGCGGCTCTTTTAAATAGAAAAGCTTTGGCTTATCACATGGCTTGAGATCGGCTCAAACAAAAAGATTTACAGATTGGTAATGAAAGGATTCCTGCTTATACTTAGCGACCTCCTTTTTTACGAAATCACATTTTGTCCCAAGAAAATAATACAAAACGGGTGGATCTGCCAACCAAGCTGGCTTATGGTTTTGGCGCTGTTGCAAATGGCGCTAAATCGAATGGGTTTAATTATCTTTTGCTTTTTTATTACAGCCAGGTAATCGGTCTTCGTGCAGATCTAGTTTCTTTGGGAATTATGATAGCGCTAATATTTGATGCGTTTTCGGATCCCTTCGTAGGTTACGTCTCTGACAATTTTCATTCTAGGTTAGGTCGGCGACACCCTTTTATGTACGCGGCTGGACTTCCCGTCGCTGTTGCTTATTATTTTCTCTGGTCACCGCCTGACTGGGACCAGTCGTCGTTGTTTTTGTATTTTGTTTGCATGGCAATTCTGATTCGAACGCTCATCACTTTTTATGAAATTCCAGCAACAGCGCTTGTAGCTGAACTGACTGAAGATTACGATGAAAGAACCGAGATGATGAGCTTCAGATATTTCTTCGGTTGGTGGGGAGGGCTTACGATGGCCGTATTGAATTATCTGGTTTTTCTTCCCGAAAGCAAAGGCGGCTTAGAATATGTTGAGGGGTGGACGAATTATGGTTTAGTTGCATCTGTCTTAATTTTTATTTCCATTTACGTATCTTCATTGGGCACGCATCGCCATATTCCTAATCTAAAGCAGCCTCCTCCTAGGGCTCGCTTCAACCTAAGACGGACGGCGCAAGAACTGAGGGAGACCCTATCAAATAGATCTTTTTTTGCTTTGTTTCTATCCGCACTTTTTGTTGCAGTTGCTGGAGGCGTCTCTGCTGCCTTGTCAATATATTTCTCACGTCACTTTTGGGAATTCACAAGCACGCAAATAGGCTACATGAACTTGCCTTATTTTTTGTCAGCGCTTCTCGCTTTATTTTTCGCTCCAGCTGTTTCAAGGATTTTAGGGAAAAAAACGGGTGCGATACTAGTATTCGGTTTAGCAGTAGCGCTTGCTCCTTTGCCTTATATCTTGAGGATGGTTGGTTGGTTCCCCGAGAACAGCACGTCTGAACTTTTTTGGCTCTTGTTGGCGTTTAACAGCTTTGAGGTTATGTTGATGATCATGGCATCGTCTTTGATCGCAGCCATGATAGCTGATGTGGTTGAAGACAGTGAATTGAAGACAGGGCGACGATCAGAAGGTATTTTTTTCGCTGCAAATAGCTTTGCTCAAAAAGCGGTGAACGGTTTTGGGGTCGTCGTAGCTGGCCAGATATTGGCTTTCATTCAATTTCCGGCTCAAGCTAAACCAGGCGATGTTCCTCCCGAAATTTTATTTGACCTGGCTTACTTTTATGTCCCCGTTTTAATGGTTTTTTATCTCGCTGCTGTTGGTGCGTTATCACTCTATAAGATTAATCGTGAGGATCACTCAGACAACTTGCGCCTTTTGTCTAAAAATGCTGAAAAAGGTTAGATCCGTCTTTACTAAAAACCCGGCCCCATCTACTTGTAATATTATTACTACTATGAGTTACTATTTGGAGTCCACTACACAAAAATTCAAAAGCATTCGGAAAAACGATGAACGAAAAAACTTCTAATGAATCTTTGGCGCAAGTCAAATGTCCTATGTCAGTGGACGAGGTAGATCTTTTTGGGCCTGGAGCGCAAGAGCACTGGTACGACGCCTACCCTATTCTTCATGAAGACGCCCCTGTTTATAAGTTAGAGGGAGAGGGTTTGCTTCCCGGAACAGATGCCTATGTTCTCACTAAGCATGAGGATATTAGTGCCGTTGTCAGAGACCCTGATAGGTTCCCCCCACTCATGATGGAATCTATCAAAGAGATGGCGGATACCGGTGTAGATGTAGAAAAAGTTCCTAATCTCAATGCGATGTCGGCGTCAATGGTGACACTTCGTCCCGACATGGAAATGTGGAGATTGCACAAGCAGGAACTCACTGATCCTTGGGTAGGACCGGGTTCAAAGAGGCATACGGAAATGATCACTCGTCATGTTGACGAGCTGATTGATAATTGGATAAACAAAGGGGAAGTGGAGTTCATCAGCGAATTTGCGAGGCCTCTTCCGCAGCGAGTGATGGCGAGTGTTCTTGGGTTTCCGCACGAGGATAT
Organism: uncultured Gammaproteobacteria bacterium; assembly: GCA_913428515.1. Classification (GTDB taxonomy): domain Bacteria; phylum Pseudomonadota; class Gammaproteobacteria; order Pseudomonadales; family Azotimanducaceae; genus UBA9659. Next base: position 27,837 of record CAJYCI010000003.1, read on the forward strand.
ACCGCGTTTAGCGGAATGGGGAGAGGCGCAGGTCAAGTCTTTCGTTTATGGGCGAGGTCATCTCAATAAGTTGAACGATGATGAAATAAGAGAGCAATTCATTTTGTTGGATGGCTTTAAGGAGTATGTTCAGGAGCAAGTTGAAGATAAAAGAAGAAACCCTAAAGATGACATGATTACTTATTTAACGGAAGTAACTTACTCTGCAATAGGGCGAAAACTCACGGATCTTGAAGTTAACGGGGTGGTCTACGCGATGATAATTGGTGGACTGGAAACTACTCAATACGCTATTGAGGAGCAAGCTCAATTGATTTGCGAACATCCAGGGTTATTTGATCAGCTAAAAGAGGGAGGATCTAAACTAATTCGACAGTTCACTGAGGAAGGCATGAGGATGCGCTCTCCCACTCAAGGACTGTCTACCAGGCGAACCAGTCAGACGGAGACGTTCCAGGGAGTGACGGTTCCTGCAGGCACTGTTTTACATCTTCGTTGGGCCGCTGCGAATACAGATCCGGATGAGTTCGAGTGCCCTTTTGAACTCCGTTTGAATAGGAAAGCAGTCACTAGGCACCTTACTTTTTCTGCTGGGCCTAGAGTTTGCCCTGGCGCTGGTATATCGAGGATAGAGCAGCAGATAGCTTGGGAACGTCTTACAGAGAGGCTGGCCGAAATTCGATACGCGCCAGGTAACAAGTTTTTGCATCAGCCTGGAATAATGCTGGGCACTCTTGAGCTTAAACTTCTTATTAAGGCAGCGAAAGAAGGTAGTTAAATCGTGTTAGTTGTATAGCTCGTTCAACTATTTGTTTGGTCTTCAAGACGCGTCGTCTTTCATTGGTCGATAGGAGATGCTAAGGGCCTTTAGCCAGTCTAATTCCCTAGACTTGATAGTTTCTGAGAATGCTCTCCAATTCCCTGACTTATTGCTGGTGTTCCACGCTCTTTCTGCAAATGCTATTAACCTAGGAAATAGATAATAATCCATCTGCTCGGCGGTTGTTACCGTCTCGGACCAGAGTTGGGCCTGCAGTCCGATTGCGAGGGTTCTCATTCCTTCAGACATGCCCCAACTCATGAAAGGATCGAACTTATAAATATCCTCGGTGTCAACGTAAGACGCCCATGGAAGACCAGGCTCATCTGGTTTCATGGAGTAAGGCATGTCAAGATAATAGTAGCTGGAGTTACAAATAACAAAGGGCCGGTGGCTAATTTCAATTTTTTGGAGTTCTTTCGATCTATCCTGGTTCATTAACCAAACAGTGGTGTAAGAATTCTTCCCTCTTTTTTCACCATAACTTACCATCTCATGCCAAAAGCCTACAATGGCATTTGGAGCAATTTCGGAAACAGTTGCTACTGCTCTTTCGCAGAAATGTTGCATCAAAGCTTCTCTGGCACTATTTCGGTCTTTAGGGTCAGTGGAATCCCATTTTGAATTCCAAGCATCCAATGACTGACAGATTGGCGAATCTAACCAAGCCTCGACCGGAACCTCGTCTCCTCCCAGGTGAATCGCTCTGAATTCTACGTCGGCTTGATCGTAAAGATTTTTGATTTCTCTTACGACGGTTCGAATGAATCGATAAGTGTCTTCGCATCCAACATTTATGATATTTTTTTTATAACCTTGGGCTGATATGTGTTCTGAACTATCTTTTGGGTCTGCAAGTTGCCAGTTACTATTTTCCAAAGATCTTAGAATGGCGTTTGAATGTCCCGGTAAATTAATCTCTAAAATAATTTCTACGCCCCTTAGCTTGGAGAATTTTAGCAACTCAACGAACTGGCTCCGAGTAAAAAACCCGCCGATATCGGGGTGGCTGTCACCCCAAGCTGGAGATAAAGCTCTTCGCTTGCCATATTGATTAAACTGTTGATGCGATCTTATGCTCCCTGTATCTGTGAGTTCCGGGATTGCCGAGATTTCAAGCCTCCACCCTTCGTCGTTGCTAATTCCAAGCTGCAGCTTGTTCATTTTGTAAGACGCCATTGACTCAATGATTTTTTTAACTTGCTCAGGGCCTTGAAAATGACGAGCTAAGTCAATCATCAAACCTCTATATTCTAGATCGGGGGAATCAACGATCTTTAAAATAGGAAGCGATAAACCGTCTTCGTTTGAAAGTATCTGTCTAAGCGTATGAAGTCCCCAAACAATCCCATTAAAACTTCGTGAACTAAGCGAGGCCCTTTTCATTTGTGTTTCTAATTGGTAATCGCCTTCGATTTTCGAGTCTTTTTTGATTTCCAAACAATAAGAACCCTCTCCTGCTCCAAAACTTGTGACCAGCTCATCAACAGCCCCTGTCTCCTCTTCACTCAGATTTGTTTCGATCTTGATTCCATTAATTTGAGTACTCTCCCCGGAATATTCAATTTTCCTTGGTGCAGGTATTACAATCGGGTGAGATTTCTTCTGACCAGTCTCCCTTGATGGTTGGGTTCCTCTGCTGAGGACCGTTGCTCCCATTCTAGGGCTGGTTAAAGGCACTAGGACGGGCTCTTTGAGGGAAGGCTCGCCTAGCAATATTTCGTTCTCCTTTATTATTTCGGTCAGATAAAACCCTTGACGAGAAAGCAACTGCATCCCAGACAGAAGCCAATTTTCAACCTCAATTTTAATTTCCTCCCCTGGCATTAACTTTCTCCAGTTCTCGTTCGGTGAAATATATCCATATCGGCCCTCTAAGTTGGTTTTAGATATTGATATTTGAGTACTAGTGGGAGTCAATCCCATTGACGAGTAAAGTCTCCAATTTCCTTCGAGCTCCGCTTCACTGCTATTTTTGATTATTAGATAAGTCAAAATCTCCTTATTATGAGTAAGTTCCATCATCTGGACTGATATTTTTTTAGGATCCATTTTCTTAATCAAATAAAAATCGAGGCATCAGAAAAGGGCCCTTTGTTGATCGGCATTCAAAACCATAGGACAAATTAGTAGCGCGCCTAGCATTATCATTATCACCGCAAACCCTCCGGCAAACGCGAATCCTCCGTTATCTATGAGCATTCCTCCAATAAAGGGTGCGACGCTAGTGCCTGACAAAACGAAAGCAACATGGGAAGCTGCTAGTTTTCCTGATCTATCTGCTCTTGAAAGACAGCCAAGGAAAATAGGCATGATGGCGGTAGGAAGCGTTGCAAAAATAGGCACTGCCAAAAAATATTGCCAGGGCAAATTGCTGTTCGAGAGCCCTAAAGTGGCTACAGCGAGCAGAATGACCAAAATCAGAATGGGGAAAAATGCTTTTATTTTAGTCCCGACCCAACCAGCAATTAACGGCAGGATGATTCCGAGTGAGCTTCCTACCATAAAGATGTAGCCGATATTCTCAGAGCTCAATCCTATTTCACGACCTATTCTCACTATGAAAATCCCTACCGTTCCATGGCCAAAAAACATTACTCCTATGCCAAAGAGGGCGAGCCAACCGATCCGTAAAGTTTTTGAAGATTTATGCTGGGCCTGAAATTTTTTTGGCTGGTCAGATGGGGTTAGGGAGACTACTAGCAAAGCAAAGAGAGCGCAAAGACCATACACCAAGTATAGTCCATCGATTCCAGTTAAACGCAACGAACTAGTAACGGGAAAATCCAAGTGCAAAGCCCGAGGCAAAGCAAATGCCATGAAGACCCCCATAAAACCAACCGCTGAGTTGATTGCTCCGAAGTTTAAATCTGGTTTATCACTTTTTGCAATTCTCCCAGCGCAGGTCGCTGCTACCGCCCCTAATGCTAATCCTGCCGGGATCCTGAAAAATGCGAGATGCAACGGTTCGGTGGCAAGGATACTTAAAAGATTGAAAAAGAGAATGACGCTTGCACCGATGAAAAACACGGTTTTTGAATTTGTTTTATGGGTCAACCTAGCGAAAAAGAAATTCCCCACAGCGATCGAAAACATTTCCAACGAAATTAATCTTCCCGCATGTGCATTGGTTAAATTGAAGGATTCTTTGATACCGTCAATATTGAACGCCATCCCTAATGAGGCCGCGAAACAGCAAATCAGCACAACTGCTATCGAGACAACTTCGGTAACTTTAAGATTTTCTGGATTTGACATTTGCCCTATCTGCCCTGAAATTCGCCTAAACAAATCACTGTCATGTTATCGCATCAAGATCGGTATAGTGGCTCGGATTTTAATTGTTCTTATAAAGAAGTCCCACCATCGACGGGAAGGATAGCTCCCGTAATCCCTGAACCTAATTCTGAGCAAAGAAAGACTGCTAGGCCTGATACTTCATCGGTTGTGTTAAGTCTTTTAATTGACGATTCTTGGGCATAATTTTGCTTGAACTCCTCGTAACTTATTCCCATAGATTCTGCAGCAGCTGGTCCTTGTTCCATCATCAAATCAGTCTCCACTGCACCTGGACTGATAGCATTGCATGTGATTCCTTTAGCCCCATTTTCAAAAGCTACTGCTTTTGTAAATCCATTCATTGCATGCTTAAAGGTTATATAATGTGCAACGTTTTCTTTATTGGCTTGTCGACCCTCGACACTTGAAATATTGATTATTCTTCCCCAACCCCTCTGATTCATGTCTCTCAGCGCAGCTCTCGTGGCCCAAAAAGTTGAGTGAAGTATCCAAGCGGCAGCGTTTTCCCAAGCCTCATCGGTTAATTCCGAGACAGGAGCGAATCCTCCTGAACCCCCAGCATTATTGATTAAAATATCTATCTGTCCAAATTTTTCTATCGTCTTCGCAATAAAATTTTCGACTTCGGACTGTTTCCGAACGTCCCCTTTAATAAATATGATTGGTTGGTCTTCACCAATCTCTTTGATAGTCTGATGGCCCTTCTCTTCATTTCTACCATTGATCGCCACCGAAGCTCCTGTTCTAAGCAGGGCCTCCGCAATTGCTTTTCCGATACCTCTGCTTCCGCCTGTAACGGCCACGACTTTCCCTGACAGGTCTATATCGATACTCATTAATCTTTCCTCTTTCGGTATCAGTTATAATGATCTAATCTTGCCACAAAAAATTAAGTGTAGAGAAAGAGAATTTATATTCTAGGTCAGGGAAGCTAGATGGTAGACGATATAAATCAATTAATTAAAAAAAATAAAGCGTGGGCAGAGGAAATCACTTCGGGAGACCCCTCTTTTTTTGATCAGTTATCTTTAGACCAACGCCCGCAATTTCTTTGGATCGGGTGTTCAGACAGCAGGGTTCCGCCCAATCAAATTACTGGATCCCTCCCAGGAGAAATATTTACGCATCAGAACGTTGGTAATTTGGTTCAATTAAACGATGTGAACTGTATGAGCGCCATTAAATTTGCTTTGGAAGAATTAGAGGTGACGAACATTGTTCTTTGCGGTCACTATGGCTGTGGTGCGATTAAAGCGATTATAGATAATTCAGCAGAAGGCTTATTGAAAAAGTGGCTAGAACCGATTGCTCATTTGTACCAGAAAAATAAAGCAGAATTTGCGGATCTGTCCGTCGATTTAGCGTATAACCGTCTGGCTGAGCTAAACGTAATAGCCCAAGTAAACTCGTTATGCAGATCAAATGCAGTTTTAGATCGCTGGGCTAATAACAAAACCTTGCAGATATATGCTCTAATTTACGACGTTGGAAGCGGATTATTAAAAGATCTCGGTGTAAATATCTCATCGAAAGCAGATCTTTTTGAGTTTCAGAGAAGCGCATATTTTTAGATAACTAGGAACGATTAAAGAATAATAACAAGTCGGATTGTATGGATTTATGAATGGATAATGTCGATATTGTAATAGTTGGCGCTGGAATTTCTGGCGTAAGTGCGGCAGTGCATCTAAAAAAAATGTGCCCTCAAAAAACAATACGGATATTAGAGGCCAGAGATTCCCTCGGTGGGACATGGGATCTATTTCGTTATCCTGGAATTCGCTCCGATAGTGATATGCACACTCTTGGGTTCAGTTTCAAACCTTGGCGAGAGGCAAAATCGATAGCAGATGGCCCTTCCATCTTAAAATACGTCAGAGAAACCGTGGAGGAACATGGTCTGCTTGATCTTATTCAATTCAATCAACGCCTTACAAAAGCGGAATGGGATTCGTCTATCGCGAAGTGGACTATCGAAATCGATGGCCCTGATTCTGCGGGCACGTTAAAAACCGCTAAGTGTAATTTTTTAATGATGTGTGGGGGATATTATGATTATGAGAACCCTCATGACCCGGGTTTCAAAAACACCAACACTTTCGAGGGTCGCATCATACACCCGCAATTTTGGCCCAATGATTTTGAGCATAAAGGAAAAAAAATAGTAGTTATCGGAAGCGGAGCGACGGCTATGACTCTCGGACCCGCCATGGCGGATAGTGGAGCAAAAGTTACAATGGTTCAAAGATCGCCAACCTATGTAGCTTCCAGACCCGATAAAGACAAGGTCGCTAATTTTTTAAGAAAAATCTTGCCGGCTTCAATTGCTTACTCGATTACACGCTTCAAAAACACTAGGTATCAAGAGTATTTATACAAACAGAGTAGGAAAGTCCCAAAAGTCCTCAAAAAGATCCTTTTAGATTCGGTTAGAAAACACTTGGGAGTTGAGATGACACAGGAGCATTTCACACCTAATTATAACCCATGGGATCAAAGACTTTGTCTGATACCCAATGCCGATCTGTTTCGAGCCATAAATCGCGGCGATCTCGAGATTAGAACGGAAGAGATAGAATCTTTTGTCGAGGATGGTTTGAGGCTGTCCTCCGGAGAGGTGCTGCCAGCTGATGCCATTATTACAGCGACAGGGCTAAAGATGAAAGTCCTTTGCGGCGTTGAGCTCGTAGTTGATAAAAATAAGATTGATTTGTCAGACAGCTACACCTACAAGGGGATGATGTTTTCGAAAATCCCTAATCTTATTCAGACCTTCGGATATATTAATGCGAGTTGGACTCTCAGGGCAGACCTCATATCCGAGTATGCGTGCCGACTTATCAACCATATGGAGTCCGTCGACGCAGACTTTGTAGTTCCGACCTTGTCTCAGGAGGACTTGCCTGAGGTCCCAAGGGATTGGATCGAAGATTTTCCGTCCGGTTACATGAAACGAGCGATGCATCTTTTCCCAAAACAGGGGAGCGGTCCTTGGCAGAATACGCAAGATTTTTCAAAGGATAAGAAAATGATCCGACGTTCTCCTGTCCAAGACAGTGCCCTAGTTTTTTCAAGTGTGAGTGCTGGCTAGTAAAATCGGCCGCAGCCTACTTTACTCTTAGTAGGCACCTAAGTTTGTTGTCTTTGCTGAGGTTCCGGATGTTTGTGATAAAAACTGTTCCGTTGTGTTGACCTTCGGGAAATCGGTTTTTGGTATTGGAACCTCAAGAAATTCACAAAGTCTGTTCCAGCCCTCGCCAGCTTTAAATACTAGCAACCGCTCCGGAGGGACTTCTTTGATCACTTTTTCATTGTGCCGTTCAAATTTATCAATAACAAACGCGCGGTCATCCATGTTGTTATCAAAAATTGATTCCCAAATCATTTCCATTGCCCAAATCCCAAACTCTCTCTCTTTCTCTTCTGTAGATTCTGCAAATTTTTTTGAGCTAGGATAAATTGTCTTCATGACACTCTCGTACCAGCCTGATGGATCTCTCAGTGTCAAAAGAATTTTGCTGTCGGGGAATGCTTTTGCTTGCTCACGCCAAAAATTGCAAGACGGCCAGTCAACCGAAGCCTGATAACCTGCGAAAAGGGCAGACCAATCTGTTGTGTTTTTATTCTTTGCTTCAGTCCAAAGTTTTGGATGACTAGGGTTTTTTCTAACTTCGATCATGTGATAACACGTCGAGAATCCAAGCTCCTCTAGCGCGTATTTCATGGATAACGTCCCGGTCCTTCCGAAACCAGCTCCAATAACTTTCAAACTCATTTTGCGGCCTTATTTTTTTCTTGAAAGGATATCATTTTTAGATAACTAAGTGCTTTGTAGAAAACGCTGGGTAGTGAAAGATAGCCATTTCTAGTAGTGACTTTTTATCAGCTTGTGTGTTGTTATTGTTCGTACGGTTTTATTAGATGAGAAAAAAATGAATGAAGTGGTTGTTGAAAATCGAGGGAATGTGAGGTGGATTAAGCTAAATAGGCCTCAAGTAATGAATGCAATTACGAGTGAAATGTTGTCAAGCCTAAACGAGGAATTAAAAAAGGCTGATGAGGACAAAGACACCCGAGTCATAGTGCTTACTGGAGAGGGGAAGGGATTTTGTTCGGGTTTAGATTTAAAACAGGCCGCTGCGGGAGAGGGAATTGGTGGCTCTGACCTAGCTAATGCCGGAGCCAGGCACTATTCAACACGGGAGATTTGTACAGTAACACTTCAAAGAATCGACACGCCCGTAATCGCCGCGTTGAATGGGCCTGCTGCAGGTTATGGCCTAGATTTGGCTCTTGGTTGCGATATCAGAATCATGTCGGAGCGAGCTAAGTTAATGCCCGGGTTTGCGAAGATGGGGGTAATCCCCGAAAGCGGAGGCACCTGGTACTTGCCACGGCTACTAGGTTGGGCAAAAGCCTGCGAAATTGCAATGTTGGGCGAGAATCTTTCGGCTAGCGAGGCCGAATCTTGCGGATTGGTCAACAAAGCTGTGGCGGAGCAAGACTTTGAGAGCACGGTAAATGGATGGGCAGAAAAAATCGCAGCAAACGCCCCACTTGCCATCCAAGAAATGAAAAGATTGTTTAGGCATGGGCTGACTCAAGATTTTGAGAGTCACTCACACCACGTCCTTATGTCGGTAATGAACCTTTTTAAATCCGAGGATTTCAAGATTGGAGTAAAATCGTTCGCGACTAAGGTCGAACCAAAATTTATAGGCAAATGATTTCTCGTTGTCTCAATGAAGCAAAAATTTATGATATGCTTTCTCAGAAATAAGTAGCGGAGAATAAAAATGGCAAAAACTCATGATCATGAAATGGTTTCGATTTACCCTTTTAATGATGATGAAGTTGATCAGTTGATGACAACAGCTTCTGAAGCAGTACTAATGTGGGGAACAAAAGATGGATGGCCTGTTGGGGTTACTCACGCCTATGTGTGGCACGAAGGAAAAATTTGGATAACTTTTTCGGAGCACCGCCATCGTACAGCCGCGATTCGCCGAGACAATAGAGTGTCTGTTAACGTGAGCTCGCAAAGCTATCCTGCTGGGGCGTCCCAGGATTTGCCGGGAGGAGCTATCACCTTTAAGGGTACTGGGGAGTTTTTCCAAGATGACGAGACAAAGAAATGGTTTTATTCAGCGCTTTCGAAAAAAGGGAACCCAGACAATAAAGACGGAGAGGATTTTTTCTATAGCTTGTTAGACTCTCCCTTGCGCATAATACTTGCAGTTACACCAACTAAAAAAATTATGTATAACGCAAAAACCGCGGGTAAGCATATGGCGGGCGTTGCGGACGAGAGTGAATTGGGAGCCCCATTAGCCGTGGACCAAGACAGAATGAACAAAGTTCGCGCAGAGAAGGGACTAGAGGAAAGAACAGAGGTTTAGCATTAAACATGATTAGGGTCTTTTTTCTCCAGAAATAAGACCCTTAAGTGTCCCTCGGGCAGCTTTTTAGAGAAATGCGACACCAACAGCGTTGAAAAAATAGATACCAGTTCTCCCATGAACGCGCAGGAGTAAGGGTTAGGACCTTCCTTATGTAGCCAGCTGGCCATATAAAATACTGACGACCCCGGGGAAAACCAATTTGGGTCTATTGACTGAGAATGCAAAAAAACGAACGTGAAAAAGCCTAGGAGCAAACCTGAATAAGCGCCTGCTCTTGTTACGCCTCGCCACAAGGCGCCAACGACAAGTGGCCCAGCGAATGCAGCCATCATGCCTCCCGTTCCAATCCAGACAATTAAGGCAACGTTTTTGTCCATTAATCCCCAGGCGAGTGTCATGCACAACAGCAAAATAACTACGGTTGCTACCCTCGATATCTTAAGAACTCTTTTATCAAGCTCATTGTCAGTCAAATTGGGTGTTGTTAGAGGCACTATGGTCCTCCTGTAGATGTCATTAGCTATAATCTGCGAAGACGAAACAACTAGTCCGTCTGCTGTGCTCATTACTGCTGAAAGTACTCCTATGCCTATCAGAGCGGCTAGCCAGCCAGGAAATAATTCGATAAATAATAGTGGAAGTGCTTGATTAGGGTTTGCCCCAGGTAAGTATAAATCTGAACCGAAATGAGCCCTTGCAAGCAGCCCTCCAAACCCCATCATTCCCAAAAGAAGACCAAAAAAGAAGGCAAGTTTTATAAACTGCATTTGGTCTCCATCAGATTTAAGAGCCCAAAGTTTGTTCCCTAAGTGGGGTAAAAGTCCTAATGGTAGGTGGGCAAAGGCGATTACGAAAATTGACCACCAAGAATGATATAGGGGTGTGCCGCGGTTTAGGGGAGACGTTAAAACTGGATCTTGGTTATGTAAATTTTGCATAACTCCGGTGAAGCCGCCATCGATACCAAAACCTAGTAGAGTTAAGAGAATAACGATTGTCGCAAGAACTATCATCATTGCTCCTTGCAGCCCGTCGGTGAGTATATCGGCGTGAGCGCCCCCAGCCACGACGTAGAAGAGCAGCACCGTCGTCGTGATTCCCAATGCCCAGCTTTCGTCTAGACCCAACATGAGCTGAAATATGACGACCCCCGACACAAGCTGTCCTGCCAGATAAAAAAACAAAATCAGAGAAAGTAATGCAACTAAAATACGTATTCCGTCTGATTGATATCGGTCTCCCAAATACTCTGGAATAGAACGGTTACCAAAGCGATCTCCGGCAGAGGCAACAAGGCGCATAGATATGAGCACTCCGAAATATACCCCGATTGGGTAAAGGAAATTACTCCACTGCGCAGCTAGGCCCCATTCATAAGATAGGGCGGGCGTTCCTAGGAAAGTGGCTCCACTCGCTGTAGAAGCGGCAAAGGCAAGCGCTAAAAAAAAAGGTCCGTAAGATCCGCGTGCAGTAGCAAAGTCATCCGCATGCTTGATTTTTTTTTGGGTGTATAGGCCAATCCCCAGCATTAGCACCACGTAAAAAGAGAGAAAGACCCAAGACCACTGCATTAAACTCATAATTAATATTATTGCTCTAACGTGGTTATATAATAGGTCAAATTAAAAAATTTGGGGATAGAAAATGTTAAGCAAGTTCGATGACTTTCCAATCCATCAAACCTCAGAACCTTTGTTGGTGCCAAATACTAGTGATAGAAATTTTTACAATCGAACCTGGTTCAATGGTTATGCTCCTGATGGATCTTTTTATTTTGGGATCGGCATAGCTATCTATCCTCACAGAGGAATAATGGATTGCGCTTTTAGTGTGGTTAGACCAGACGAGCCTCAGTATTGTTTTTTTGGTTCTAAAAAGATCCCTGAAGATCCCTCTGAGACGATTGTTGGTCCATTTGAATTAAAGATAACTTCCCCAATGCGCAGCGCGAAAGTGTCTTTGAAGAGCAACATTAGCGGTTTGTCTTGTGAATTGATTTTTGACGCGAAAACGCAGCCTATTCAGGAGGCACGACAAGTTTTATGGTCGGGATCGAGGCGTGTTATGGATGCGACGCGTTTTGCCCAGTTTGGACAATGGGCTGGAGAAATAAAAACACCGAGTGGAGAAATTCAAGTACTTCCTAACGAAACAATTGGAACCAAGGATAGGAGTTGGGGAGTCAGGAACGTCGGTGAGCCGGAAGCGGGCGGAGCACCGAAGTTGCCTGGCGGAATTTGCTTCATTTGGGCCCCTCTAGTATGGAATGACCATGTAAGTCACGCAATTTTTTTCGATGGTAATGATGGCCAACCAATAGTTCGCGAGGGGTTAGAAGCGCCACTATATTCAGTGGAAACGCTGAGTAAGAAGATCAAGGAGGATGCTATTAAGAGATTCGCGGCTTCACACAGAATAGAGTACGAGGAAAATACTCGTTGGGCGAAAATGGCTGAAATTTCGTTGACTAACCTTGAAGGAAACACAAAGACCATTTCTTTAGAACCGCGGCTGCGATTTATGATGAAGGGACTGGGATATGGTCACCCCGAGTGGAAGCAAGGCGTTTGGAAAGGCAACCTGGAAATCGGGCATGATTGTTTTGAGTTAGATGAGCTTAATCCGCTACTACCAGAAAATCTTCATATACAGCAGGTAGTTAGTGCTTATGATGGAGTCAAGGAGGGAGTTGGCGTTCTCGAACAGATCATTTTTGGAGCATATGCCCCTGCTGGATTCTCGGATTTTAACGATGGTTTTTCAAAGAGGTAAATAAAAATTAGAAGACTGGATAGAGCACCAGTTAGAGAATGTACTTTTCTCTGTACTCTTTGAATATCGATTTTAGGTCATTTTCGCATAGACCAAATTGCTCCAAATTGTATCGGTGTGTTCCATGTTTGCCCTTCGGGTGATGATCTAAATACTTTGATATGGATTGTGAGTAATTATCTCTGATCTTCAAATCGCAATGCGCGGCGATTTTTCGGAGCGAACGCTGAGGATGAAGAATAAGCGATTTATAGTTTATATCTATGAACCGTGTGTCTTTTTCTGGATTTTCGGTTCGATATTTCATGGTCGCAGAAATCCCATCAAACCACTGGTTCTTCACATCATCCCCAATTTCCTCTTTTTTCGTGCAGCTGGTAAAAGGCTTTCTGATATGGAAGAACAGACTAGCCATGCTTGGAATAACTTCCGAGGGCTCTCGATGAAGTTGTATTATTTTTGCTTCCGGGTATTTTTTGAACAGTGCTGACATTGACAAAAGATGCCCGGGCGCCTTTAAAATCCATCTCTTCGATGTTTCTTTTTCTTGAGCCTGCAGACATTTTAAATACATCTCGTGATAGTGATAAGCGGGTTGCCAATCGCACTGTGTTAACCAATCGTTATAAGTTCTGACATTATTCGCTGCGTGAAACTGCATTGAGCGCAGAGATGCTGCCTGCATTGTTATGCATTCATGAGGCTGTTCGGCGCCAAGAGGATGCACCGTCTTAAATCTCGGCGAAAGAGTATTTAAAGTAAGTATTTGGCCTTTCGCTAAATATTTTCGAAAAAGATCAGTAGCGGAATTTTCGGGAACAAAGCTAGCTTCCCAAAATAGAGGCGCTCGGAGATCAGTATGCATGGCCATCATTTCATGGAGCAAAGTTGATCCAGTCCGCGGAAGCCCTACTATAAAAATTGGCCTGTCGATTTTTTGTCCCAATGTTTTTTGTTCTTTATTGAAAGCATTTAGCCTAAGACGGTTGCTGAGCATCCTATGGAGATAGGACCAAGCCGCAAATCTACCTAATCGATTTAAATTCGCACTAGTTCGATAATCGCTCGTCAACATTTCCATGGGTTCAATGAAGTCCTCTTCTCCAAAATCTTTCAGACCGGTTGTTAACATGGCACTTTTAAGTAGTTTTTTGTTATCGAAAAGCATATCACTCGAGGATTAGGCGTTATTTCATATTTGCGAGCTGTATTTTATTGTTTCGCGGCCTTTACATCTTTGAGAGAATAACAGTTCAAAAATTCCTAGGCTAATAAAAGGCTTGTGAAATCTTTTACTATCGTATCAGAAGATGGATTTATTATTCCCTGTTACCAGTGGGAAATTCCGAAGCCTCGGGGGTTTGTTCAGATCATCCACGGTATGGGAGAGCATGCGAGAAGATATGATTGGGCTGCGAATCAACTAAATAAAGCTGGATATCACGTTGTTGCAAATGATCAGAGAGGTCACGGAAGGGCGATAAAAGAAATACCGGGAGAAATGGGCAAAGATGGTTGGATAAGCTCGATAAAAGATGCTTACAAAGTGAATTCTTTCATAAGAGAGATCTCTGTAAATCCCACGATTTTTATGTTGGGTCACAGTATGGGTTCCTCTCTAGCTATTCACTACGCATGTTTGTACGGTAATTCTATCGACTCATTGATTCTTTCAGGTCCTCCAGGATTTATAAGTGGATTTCAGTCTTTTATAACTAGGTGTATTTTGAAATTCGAGGGTTTCTCCGTCGGTGAAGGTAAAAAGAGTAAACTCATGCAAAAAATGCTGTTTGAAAAACCGAATGAAAACTTCAAAACCGATGGCTCAACTGGGTTTGAATGGCTTTCTCGAGATAGAGAGTCGGTTTCTAAATATGTCTCAGATGATCAATGTGGGTTCGTCCTTACAATAGGTTCGCTCTCGCAAATGTTTGAGGGTATGAGATTAAGCCAACGTCGAGACATGCTTATGCGTATCCCTAGTTCCTTGTCTATTAAAATAGTAGCAGGAGAAGATGATCCTATTCATCGCAAAGGAGTTGGGATTTTGGCTATGATGCAAGATTATAAGAAAGTCGGCCTCAGAGGAGTGCACCTTGAAATCTATCCAGGTGCGAGGCATGAATTATTAAATGAGACAAATAAAAACCAAGTCATTTCTAACCTTGTTAGTTGGATGGAAACAGTAGAGCCTAACTTATGAACAAGATAGCTTTAATTGGATTGGGGAATTTTGGTACTGCACTAGCTCGCAACTGGATAGATCACGGTCTTCAAGTAAAGGGGTGGACAGTAGAGGATGAAGTTTATAGCAGTATTAAGGAGACAGGAGTTAATGAAAAATACCTCCCAGGAATCTCGATTAAGGGGCTGATGGTTTCGAAGAGCCTAGAGGAGACTATCAGCGATTCAAATCTGATAGTCTTAGCGTTACCATCTTCAGTCGTAATCAGTGTATTCGAGGATCTTATTGGCTATCTTTCTGATAGCCATGTTTTACTTGACCTAGCGAAAGGACTTGCTGCTGATGACAGACTTATATCGGAAACAATAGGAGAGAAGCTTCACCTTGCTGGGCTCAAGACACGTCTCTGTGTCGCGATGGGCCCTACAATAGCGACAGAATTAGCGAGGGGCGTCTATACTTCCGCTCTAGTCACAAGCTCAGATTACGAATTAGCGAAGGAGCTGGCAAAATTATTGTCAACGAGCGCGCTCAAGTTGACCGCAGCAACCGACTCTCTGGGCGCAGAATATTGGGGAGCCTTTAAAAACGTTATTGCTCTTGCTTGTGGTGTTGTAGATGGTCTAAAAAACAAAGGTCGGGGTGGAGATAATCTAAAAGCAGCAATTTTTGCAGTTGGTTATCGGGAGGCCTTTATTCTCCTTCCTGCTCTGGGGGCGCAAGAGAAAACAGCTTTATCAGCAGCAGGAATTGGCGATCTTTTCGTTACCGCCACCTCGCCTTATGGAAGAAATAGAGAGATGGGAGAGCGTTTGGGCTCAGGGCAGAGCTTAGAACAAGCGACTAAAGAAATGGTTATGGTCAGTGAAGGTGTTAACGCCGCTCGTATGTTCAAAAGAGTTTTTTTATCGAAGCAGATCGAATCCTCTTTTGTTGATGCTGTCTGTGATTTTTTGGACGCCAAAATCGATCCTGACACCTTAATTCAAGAATTGCTGAGTTAAGATGTCAATTCTGAAGGAGCCTCTAGTCCATTTCTTCCTCTTAGGTTTACTCCTTTTTGCTGTCTTCGAATTCAAAGGCGCTCCAACTGAGATAGGTTCTAAAGTTATCAGAATAGATCGAGATGTCTTAATTAATCACATGCAATATCGATCAAAATCTTTTGACCAGGAAAAATTCTCTCTCATGTTGGACCAGCTCTCTCCTTTGCAGACCGAGAAGTTGTTAGAAGAATTCATTCGTGAGGAGGTTTTATTCAGAGAGGCCAAATCTCTAAATCTGGATAAGAAAGATTATATTATTCGTCAAAGGTTAGTACAAAAAGTTGAGTATCTTTTGCGAGCCTCCGAGATCAGGAGAGCAGTTCACCCAGAAGAGTTTTATTCTTTAAATAAGGATAGGTATCTAATTCCAAGAAAGATAACTTTTACCCATATCTTCTTCGGTAAGCAAGAAAGAGGAAGTTGGTCAAAGGCAGAGCGGTCAGCCGAAAAATTGTTGACGGAACTTCTTTCTGAGCCGCTGGATAAAGGAAAGGAGATAAACAACGGCGACAGATTCGTTTTCCATAAAAATTATGTCGAGAAATCTTCTGAGCATATTAGCTCGCACTTCGGCAAACAGTTCAGCGATGCTTTGTTTGAATCAGGAATTGAGATATGGGAGGGACCAATTAAAAGTGCTTATGGGCAGCACCTAGTTTACGTAAGCAATATTTCTGAGGAGAGAATTAAAAACTTAGAAGAAATTTACGAGCAGGTAGAATGGGATGCTAAACAAGCAGCGATAACAGAACTTACCGAAACGTTTATCGTAGATCTTAAGAAAAAATATAAAGTCGTTGTCGATCTTTGAACCGATATATTTTTGTATTTATATTTTTTGCAGCTCACAGCCTCGCGCATGATGCTCGGCCCATATATATAGAAATAAACGAGAACGATCGTGCTCAACCGAGTTACGAAGTTAAAACTAAGATTCCTGATAGCCTAAATTTCTTTCCAGAGGTCAGCCTTCCGGAGGATTGTAAATTGGATGCTCCATTCGAGAAAGAAAGGGGCAGCGGCTTTTCTGTCCTTCGAACGCAATTTTCTTGCTCTGAAATGATTCAAGGTAAATTACTGACTATAGATTTCCCTGAGCCTAATCCATCTCTAAGCATCTTGATTCGAATTTCTTCTCGAAATGGAGAGGTCCATACGAGTTTGCTTTCTCCTGGCGAATTCGAATGGCTAATCCCCGAGACCGAAAATATCTCAAGCATCGCGAAGGAATATACGGACTTGGGTATAAGACATATCTTAGGCGGCTACGATCACTTACTTTTTGTTCTATGTTTGTTTTTTGTTGTCATTCTTCGGGAACAAAAAAAGTGGCGAATCTTAATTCTTACTGTAACGGGGTTTACCTTAGCTCACTCCTTTACCTTAGCTTTTTCTGTTTTTGATTTGATTACTATGCCGATATTATTTGTTGAGGCCTTAATCGCTCTGAGCATTACTTTTTTAGCCCTTGAATTAGCAAAGTCGGACAAAAACTCTCTTACTTTTACCTATCCTTCAATTGTGGCAGTGGCCTTTGGCTTATTGCACGGTTTTGGTTTTGCGTCGGTTCTTAAATCAATTGGTCTTCCTCAATCTGATCTTTTAGTTGGACTATTATTTTTTAACTTGGGCGTAGAAATTGGCCAGGTGATTTTCTTATTTTTCATTGGGTTCATTAGTTTAAGCTTTGTGCGAATGTCCATGTCGTTAGAAAAGCAATCAGTTTTGATCGCCTACACCGCTGGAGCTAGCAGCGCTTATTGGGTCATAGATAGAGTGATGGGGTTTTTTTCGATCTAGAGACTCGCGAATTTGTTTATAACGAAAAACTTCGGATAAACTAAGAGAACTAATCAAGTGGATGGACCGTCTGTGAGTGAACTTTCTAAACCTGAACGAGTTTTGTATGCG
>CAJYCI010000004.1 GCA_913428515.1 uncultured Gammaproteobacteria bacterium
GGACAGGGCGAAGGAAATCTGCAAAAGCTAGGGTATTTATGGTTCCTGGAACTGGAAAGATAAAGGTCAATAGAAAGGATTTAGACGAATATTTCGGTCGTGAAACGGCCAGGATGATAGTAAGGCAACCACTTGAGGTCGTCGACGCTTCGTCAAAATTTGACTTCAATGTTACGGTTGCTGGTGGCGGAGGTTTTGGACAGGCCGGAGCAATTAGGCATGGAATAACCAGGGCGTTAATTCAATTTGATGAGACTCTTCGGCCGGCACTAAGAAGCGCTGGCTTTGTCACGAGAGATGCTCGTTCTGTAGAGAGAAAAAAAGTTGGTCTAAGGAAGGCAAGAAAAAAGCCTCAATTCTCCAAAAGATAAGAAAATTTTTATTAGACAAACATTTTACGCTGAGAAAAAAAAGCGCTCGCTCCTCTGTTTTCCATGTTTCTCCGGTCCAATGTGTTAAAATGGTCACGATATTTTTCTGGAAAATGATGGAAGGAATAGCTCAATTTGGAAGAAAAGAATTTAGACGGCGGTAGGCGAAAATTTCTTTTAGGAGCAACGGCGGTTGTTGGCACAGCAGGAGTAGCGGGCCTTGCTACACCCTTCGTAGGATCTTGGCAACCGGGAGCCAAGGCACTCGCGGCGGGCGCCCCTGTCAAAATCGATATCAGTAAGCTCGTCGAAGGAGAAATGCTCGGTCCGATTCCTGCGTGGCGAGATAAACCTATTTTTGTAATTAAGCGTTCGTCAGATTTGCTTGAACGCTTGAACTCAAGGAACGAGCGGCTGGCTGACCCTGACTCTGAAAGAACCCAGCAACCGGGCTATGCTAAAAATGGGACTAGGTCAATAAAACCGGAAATACTTGTTTTGGTTGGTCTCTGCACTCATTTGTCCTGTGCCCCTAAATTTAGACCTAAGATCCAACCAGAGCAATATGATGAAGACTGGATAGGCGGTTTCTTCTGCCCCTGTCACGGGTCAAAATTTGATATGGCAGGTAGAGTCTATGCTGGGGTCCCCGCACCCTCTAATCTTGAAGTTCCTCCACACTACTATGAGAACGAGTCGATACTGGTAATCGGAGAAGATGATAAGGAAATGGTTTAATGTCGGAATCACAGCACCCTGTTAAAAACATGATTAATTGGATAGATGCACGTCTGCCTGTCACAGAGACATATGAGAAGCATATGTCAAAATATTACGCGCCAAAAAATACGAACTTTTGGTATTTGATGGGTGTTCTAGCGACAGTTGTTCTCGTAAATCAATTATTGACTGGTATATGGTTAACGATGAGTTACATTCCAACTGCAGATGGCGCTTTCGCATCAATTGAATACATTATGAGAGATGTCAATTTTGGCTGGATACTCCGTTATATGCATTCAACTGGCGCGTCAGCTTTTTTCCTGGTCGTTTATTTGCATATGTTTCGGGGATTGATGTATGGGTCTTATCAGAAACCCCGAGAACTATTATGGATACTTGGAATGCTAATTTTCGTGGCCCTAATGGCCGAGGGCTTCCTTGGTTATCTTTTGCCCTGGGGAAACATGTCTTTCTGGGCTGGACAAGTCATCGTTTCTTTAGCGGGAGCCGTTCCGATAGTAGGCGATAGTCTCGCAACTTGGGTCAGAGGAGACTTTAACATCTCTGGAATAACCCTTAATCGATTTTTTGCACTGCATGTAGTGTTAGTTCCCATGTTGCTTTTAGCTTTGGTCTTTCTTCACATCGTCGCGCTGCATGAGGTCGGGTCGAATAATCCCGATGGGATAGATATCAAAAAAAACTTAGACGACAAAGGAAAGCCGTTGGACGGAATTCCATTCCATCCTTACCTTACTTTAGGACACGACTTGCCCGCGATAGTGGCTTTTTGCTTTTTCTTTGCGATCGTCATGTTTTATTTTCCTGACGGAGGAGGATATTTAATTGAAGCTCCTAATTATGAGATGGCAAACCCTTTAAAGACACCTGATCTGATAGCACCGGTCTGGTACTACACCCCATTCTACTCGATGCTGCGCGCGGCTACTTTCCCGTTTTTAGGTTTAGATGCGAAGTTCTGGGGTTTAGTTGTAATGGCAGGGGCTATCGTTCTTCCTGCGGTACTTCCTTGGTTAGACAGATCAAAAGTTAAATCGATTCGCTATAAAGGAACGGCTAGTAAATTGTTTCTGGCGATTTTTGTGGTTGCTTTTTTTGTTTTAGGGTATTTAGGGGTCCAACACCCAACGCCACTTAAAACATTCCTGGCTCAGATCTGTACGGCAATTTACTTTGCCTATTTCTTGCTTATGCCCTGGTACACCTCTGTCGAGCGGACCAAGCTAGTTCCTGAAAGGATTCCTATGAAATGAGGGGTGTAGTTCTTACTTTTTTGTTGTTTTCCTCGCATTTGTACGGGGCAGGGTCTTCTTCTTACCCGCTAGATGACGTCTCCCCAGACCTGACAGACAAAGAGTCTCTTCAGCGAGGTGCGAGAACCTTTGTAAATTACTGTATGGGGTGTCACGAGATGAAATATCAGAGGTTTCAGAGGGTTGCGGATGATCTGGGTATCCCTGAGGAAGCAATGATGTCGAATCTTGTTTTCGATCCGTCTAAAAAGTTAGGTGCTCATATGAGCAACTCTATGTCTGTCTCTAACGCCAAGCAATGGTTTGGAAATGTGCCCCCAGACCTAACCCTTTATACGAAGTTAAAGGGTGGACCGGAATATTTTTACACATACATGCGAACGTTCTACGAGGACCCGTCTCGTCCGTTTGGGGTCAACAATCTTCTCTATAAAAACGTGGGAATGCCTCATCCACTAGTCCACCTGCAAGGAATACAAAAAAAAGTTTGCAAGGATATCCCAAAGATTGCAAAAAATGGAGGCGAGATGAGAGAGGCTATTACGGGGCATCCTCTATTGGAGAATAAGTGCGGAGATGAGTTGGTAAACAGAGGGGTCAGCCCCCTTGAGCTTGTGGAAAATTCAGGCGAGCTTTCGATAGAAGAATACGATAGCCTTATATATGACTTGACAAACTTTTTATACTACTCTGGCGATCCGAGCAGGTTAGAGAGGCAAAGGATAGGTGGGTTTGTGCTCTTGTTCTTAGCCTTTTTCTATGTGTTCGCTTGGCTTTTGGGAAGAGAGTATACGAAAGAAATTCACTGACACACCTCTTGTCAGTTTTTAAGGGTTTTGTTGAAAGGGAGAAAGTTTTATGGGCGTTTTAGCAAAGCATTCATCGATGGTTTTTTATTCGGATGGGAATGACCACTACAGTCAGAGGGTCAGACTGGTTCTGGCGGAAAAAGGTGTCGCGGTTGAAATAGTTGACGTAGAGCCTGGAAATATTCCCGAAGACATTGCTTCTCTTAACCCGTATAATTCTCTTCCGACCCTGGTGGACCGCGATCTAGTATTGTATGAATCGCAGGTTATTATGGAATATCTAGATGAGAGATTCCCACATCCTCCTTTACTGCCCGTTTATCCTGTAGCGAGAGCTCAAAGTAGGCTTTACGTTTATAGGATTCAGAGAGACTGGTGTGGGTTTGTTGATACAATAGTCGCGGGTCGGTCAAAAGAAACCGTAATTGATAAAGCCCGCCGGGATTTGAGAGAAAGTCTTCTAGCGATCGCTCCAATATTCTCCGAAAAGCCCTTCTTTATGAACGAGGAGTTCACCTTGGTAGATTGTTGCGTAGCTCCAATACTTTGGCGTTTGCCCTTACTTGGCATCGAATTGCCCCCAAAACAGGCGAAGCCAATTCACGAATATATGGAAAGAATTTTTGAGAGAGACGCTTTTAGGTCATCGCTGAGTGAAATTGAGTTTGATATCAGGGACTAGGATTTAGTTCCTTCAAGATTTCGTAGAAAGATATTATGAATTCTTCAGTTCCGTACCTTGTCAACGCCATTAGGGAATGGATCCAAGATAACGGCTTAACTCCTTATTTGGTAATAAATGCAGAAGGGAATGATGTGGAAGTGCCCACTGAATATGTCCAGGATGGGAAGATCGTCCTAAATGTAAGTCCCTCAGCAGTAAGAAATTTTTACGCAGGTAACGATGGAATAGAATTTAGCGGAAGATTTTCGGGCGTGGCTCGAGAAATTTTCTCTCCGATTGCCTCAGTCGAAGGAATTTTTGCTAAAGAAAATGGAAAGGGCATGTGGTTTTCGGATCAGCCTGAACCATCTCCCACTGGGCCGGAGGGGGGGGGAATAAAAAGCAAGCCGAAACTAAAATTAATCAAATAGGTCTCAATCTATTTCTTCAGCCTGACAAGAGATACTGCTTTTTGAACTCCATCTGTTTCTTGTATGAGCGTTAATGTCATTTCGATTTCTTCTTTTTTTAGCGTCCCCATAAGGTAAGCTACCCCGTATTCAGTCACGATATGTATCTTTCCCATTCTAAGAAGCTTTGAATCTTGGAGTCTAGATCTAATCTTGTTGGTTATAAAGCGATCGTTGGCTTTTGACAGAAAGGATGTTTCGCCCATGACCTCAAGATAATTGAAAACCTCTCTTACATTCCTCAGAGTATTTGCCTGGGCCGTTGCTAACCTAACTAGTTCTTCTCTTGGAACTTGACCGGTGATCAAGAGGTCGCCATTGAAGCTCGAAATATTGATATTTGCCTTTGTTACATCAATCGGAAAAGAGTTCATGATCTTCTTTTTTGAAAGCTTCTCATTCCGTCCGTCGTCAACAGACTTGTCGGAGGCGCAGGCAATTAGGAGGCTTGATAAAAAAACTAGGGAGAAAAGCTGTTTTGACTTACTCATTATGACCATACTCTTATTCTAAACCTTAGCTAAGACGACAAGTCGACTGATATTTCCGAAAGAAACTGTTTGCTGCTGCCCATCATCTTAGATCAATTGTTGGCTCCTCTAATTTTACACTAGAGTCTTCATATTTTGCCCATGCCAAAATCCTTCTGATTTGGTGATTAGAATTCATCCTGAGAAGTCCGGTGGATCCAAAAATAGGATCGTGAGGATGCGTCTCCATTTGTTCTAGGCGTTGGGCGATCTTGTGAGCATCAGCTCCTAAAGCAAAGAAAGGAGCAAGCTCTTTAGACTCTTCTTTCCGAATTTCTGTTATCGTTGCTTGCACCTTATTTTGATTTTCTAGATTCCAAGGCATCTCGCAAAAATGAATCCCATTCAAATCTATATTGTTAAGTTTGTTTTCAGAGTAACGATTTATGTGAGAAGTAGCATAAACAGGCAAGTCTTCCCCATAAAAAAAAGATATCGTAGGCTTAATGCCCCTTGCTTGACTATTGCTTGCTAAAAGAAATATGAAATCGACATCTTTCCTTCTTCGCGCCTTAAATTCTAATTTATTTCCAATAATTCTTGAGAGTTTTGATGCTCTGTCCTCGCTAGTACCAATTTTAAAGAGTTTTCTGACGAGATTTGAGTAATCTTTTTGGCTACTGAACCTTGCAGATTCTAATGTCTTTCCACCAAGCCTATTGAAGGCTTGTGTGAAGGCCTTTTGATTTCTGTCGCCCCACTCGGTTTCAGGAGCTATTACTAAAGCTCTTCTATATCCGGCTTCATAAGCTTTTCTAGCAACTTGCTCTGACTCGTCTTCAGGAGCTAAACCAAATTGAAAGAGATTTGTCTGTTGGCCGTAACCTTCCGCTCTATTAAGCGCGAGCGTCTTGACGGGTAGCCTTGATTTAGCAAGAGTGGCGACTTTTTTCCGATTAAGTGGTCCAACGATTAAATCTGCATCGTCTCTAAAAGCTTTTTCTATGAGATCGGTTATATCTGATGAATTAGAGTCATAAACCATAATTCGTTTCTTTTCTTTCGATTGGTAATGTGCGGCGATAAAACCATCTCGTATGGCTTCACCGAACTTTGAGTAGTCCTCTGAAAGAGGGAGTATGAGCGCAACTGTCTTTGGGGTTTGCCTTATCATCTCAGGTAAATTTATTAGGCGTTCTGGGGGGCTTGTAATAGCTGGGTGGGCTGCCCAATTTTTTTTCCACTCTTCAAAAGCAAAAACTTGCTTCTCCAAATTTTCATCGTCCGCTCTAGCGACTAACGCCAAAAGAATCCAACCTCTTTCCTCAAAGGACAACTGTCCTTCGAGTAGCTTTTCCAATTTTTTTTCTCCTAACATCATAAGAGATCGAAAAATCTTATCTTGGTTTGATTTTCTCCTCGATTCTTTAAGAGCGGGAGAGAGAGCAATTAGCTCTTTTGCATGAGAAAAAAAGTTTTTTTCTAGATAATGAGCATCTGCTTTTAGATTTGATATCGTTATTCGGTCATCAGAGCTTAATGTGTCTTCTTCCGTGACACTTTCTAAAATCTTAACTGCAAGCGCCGGCTTTTTTAAATAAATCGCTTTTTCAGCTTCGATCAACAAGAAATTTGATTTGACGTAACTATTTTTTTGAAGATTTTTTACAGTGGATAATATCCTAGCTACAGCTTTAAAATCTTTTTCAGAGCTCGCTAGTCTTGCTGCCTCGATTCTTTTTTCGTCCGAATCATGCTCTTGTGATATGTCTTTTTGTTCTTCATGAACACCCATCTGCTCTTTGTAATTCGAATCTTTTTGTACGCCCTTTTCATTTGGAGGAACTGTGGAGCAACCAACCACAGCCAGAAAAAAAAATATTGGTGACTTAAGTGAATAATTGTTCATATAGAGTAATATGAATAAAAAAGAGCAGTTTACATAATAAGAGTTTTTTTTTTAAGAGCCAAGAGCTCAGGAAGTTCATTTAATGACCCTTTTTGTTGTTTCAACTCCTATTGGCAATTTGGAGGATTTTAGCTTTCGGGCTAAAAACGTTCTGCAGGGAGTTGATTTAATTGCTGCAGAAGATAAGCGAAGAACCGCAGTGCTCTTAGCTCGATGGTCTATAGAAAAGCCAATGATAGCTATGCACGATCACAATGAGAGAAACCTTCTCGAAAAAATGATTAGCGTTCTAAAATCAGGAAAAACGATAGCGTTAGTCTCGGATGCTGGGACTCCCCTTATTTCTGATCCTGGTTATGCTCTGGTGCGTGAGTGCCGTTCAGAAAATATTGCTGTCAGTCCTATACCAGGGCCTTGTTCGGTAATTGCTGCTCTGAGCGTTGCTGGATTACCAACAAATCAATTTTCGTTTCGTGGATTTTCTCCCACAAAAGCCAAAGATCGGACGACATTTTTAAGAGCTGTCTCTGAAGAGGCTTGTACACAGGTTTTCTTCGAAACTCCGCATAGAATTGCCAAGACAATAGAAGCTATGTCTCAGTTGATGCCCGGGAGAGATGTGGCTGTGTGTCGAGAGTTAACAAAAAAATTTGAACAGGTTGTTTTTTCTCGAATTGAAGAAATTAAAAAAAAGTTTGATTCCTCAGAAATTCCAAGTAGGGGAGAGTTTGTAATTGTCGTAAGAGGAATTGAGATCAAGCAATCGACAAACGACGACTTGCTTTTAAACATACTTTTGACTGAATTGTCGCCGTCCCGAGCTGCTTCTGTTGCTTCAAAGTATTTTTCTTCGTCAAGAAGCGAGCTTTATCAGAGAGCTATCAGGCTAAAAGAATTACTTGAACTTGAGAATTGAATTAAAAAGCTGATAATCTCTCTCTGGGAGTCGGCTAGACAATCGCTTCTGAAAAGAAGAGGAAAGTCCGGGCTCCATAGGGTTGAGTGCCAGGTAACGCCTGGGGGGCGTAAGCCCACGGAAAGTGCAACAGAAAATATACCGCCTTTATAGGTAAGGGTGAAATGGTGCGGTAAGAGCGCACCGCGCGAGCGGTAACGTTTGTGGCAGTGTAAACCCCACTCGGAGCAAGACCAAATAGAAATCCACGTTCTGTTACCCGCAGAAGGATTTGGGTAGGTCGCTAAAGGTATTTGGCGACAAATATCATAGATGAATGATTGTCCTTGACAGAACCCGGCTTATAGGCCGGCTCCCATATCTCCATTCGTTGCTTGAGCTAAAATCAGCCAAGATCTAGGGCATCTCGTATCCCGAAGCAAAAAACTCAACTTATCAGAATCTTGCCTAATCACGCCCTTTATTTTTGTTTGCATTGTCCCATTAGCTATTAAGTGTGTCCTTTGCTTCGATTTTTAACGTTCATGGTGAAATAAAGTGGGAAAAAGTGGCATAATGTGGGTAAATAGAGGTCTAATCTTAAATTTCTCCGAGAGGGGGGAGCAGAGAGAAAACATGAAGTTCGAACATTCGGAGCCCCTAGATGTTTAGAGGAGTAAATAACATCAATATAGATGTTAAGGGACGTTTCGGCGTGCCTTCAAGATTTCGTGAGTTTCTTGCTGATCATTGCCGTGGAGAGATGGTTGTGACAATAGACACCGAAGAGAGATGCCTCCTTATATATCCTCGGCCTGATTGGGATGATATCCAAAGAAGAGTAGAAGATTTGCCAAGTTTTAATGTGGTCACTCGCCGAGTTCAGAGATTGTTGATTGGTCACGCTACCGATGTCCAAATGGATGCGAGTGGTCGGGTTTTGTTGACCCCGCCGCTTAGGAGTTATGCCAATTTAGACAAAAAGGGAATTCTAATAGGGCAAGGCAAAAAAATGGAGCTTTGGGATGAGAGTGCTTGGAACAATAAACGCGATATTTGGGTCGAAGAAGGTCAAGGTCTAGGAATACCCGAGGAGTTGGCGGGCTTATCTTTATAAGGAGAAATAATTGTCAGGTTATGACAATCATTACAGTGTTATGCTCGATGAAGCTCTCAAAGCTTTGTTTGTTCGTAAAAGCGGCACCTACGCAGATTGCACTTATGGTCGAGGCGGCCACAGTAGGGCAATTCTCTCAGCTTTAGGTGCTGAAGGTCGTTTATTAGCTTTGGATTCTGATTTGGACGCGGTGAATCATGCAAAAAAAATGTTTGCTGATGATTCTCGAGTGATTGTTGAGCACAGTACGTTTTCGAATATTGAAAAGCTTGCTGGAAAGCACCATGCAACTGGATTTGATGGAGTCTTGTTAGATTTGGGCGTTTCTTCCCCCCAGCTAGATAACGCAAAAAGAGGATTTTCTTTTAGACTGGACGGTCCCTTGGATATGAGGCTGAATTCAAACACTGGAATAACGGCGGCGGATTGGTTGCAGCAAGCACCACAAAAGGAAATCGAGAAAGTCTTAAAAAACTTTGGAGAAGAGAGATATTTTCGAAGAATAGCTAGGGCTCTAGTAACCGAAAGAAATAAATCTGAGCTCAAAACCACGAGTGGCCTTGTAGAAGTTGTCAAAAAAGCCATACCTGCTCTAGACAGGAACAAGCACCCTGCGACTCGAGTTTTCCAAGCAATTCGAATCCACATTAATCGAGAGTTAGACGAGTTGTCGAATTGCTTGGAACAGCTAATCGGTCTAATGAATGCTGGTGGCCGAATAGTGGTAATTAGTTTCCACTCGCTGGAAGATAGGATTGTTAAAAATTTTTTCAAACGTAAAGCTCAGGGAGAGTATTTTCCAAGAAAGTTTCCGATTAAAGATGCTGATATAAAGAGAACTATAAGGGTTCTTGGAAAACCGCTAAAGGCATCTCAACAAGAAATTCTCAATAACCGAAGATCACGAAGCGCGATCATGAGAGTGGCGGAGAAAATGCCATGATGAAAACTAGCGCCGCATTTCTGCTCTGGGTTATTTCTCCTCGTTACGTGGCCATCTCCATTCTGGTATTGGTATTAGGGATGTCGGCTTTTTTTGTTTCTTTTTCTTCCCATCAAACAAGAGAGTTATATCGAAGCCTGCATGTCATTCAAAAGCAAAGAGACGATTTGGATTATGAATATCAAAAGTTAATTTTAGAAAGGGGGGCTTTTGCAGATTACTCAAGAATTACAGATCTTGCAAAAAAACAGCTAAATATGCGTTCTCCCCTAACAGACGAGCTCGTTGTTTTAAGATGAGTTTTTTGAGGGTTTATATCGTAGTTTTAGCTGTCTTTATTTCAGCGCTAGTGATAATCATGAGGCTGATATTCTTGAATCTGGAGCAGAAAGAGTTTCTGCAGAGAGAAGGCGAAAAAAGAGCGATCGGCACCTCGGTTATAAACGTTAATCGCGGAATGATTCAGGATCGCTCAGGCAAGCCTCTGGCTGTAAGCACACCTGCTTTTGCTTTGAGGCTAGATCCTTCTAGAATAATCGAATCTGATCAAGACCTTTCTTTTCTAGCTGAATACTTAGGGGTAACGACCAAGATGCTACGAGCAAAGGTCGGAGAAAACACCAAAGGCAGGAGTTACTATTTAAGAAGGGACGTTCCTCCCTCAGATGCTCGCAGACTTTTAGACTTAGGTTTGAAGGGTTTGCAGGCAGACCGGACTTTTAAAAGATTTTACCCAGCGGGAGAAGTCGCTGCCCACGTGGTAGGGATTGTGAATACAGATGATAAAGGGATTGAGGGGTTAGAACTCGCGTATGACAAATTGCTAACAGGCACTCCTGGTCAAAAAAAATTTTTGAGAAATGCTCATCGTGAGGTTGTAAAAGATGAACAACAGCTCGTCTTAGCAGAACCGGGCCAAAATCTGACGGTTTCCCTCGATCTGCGTCTTCAATATCTTGCTTACAAAGAATTAAAGTCGGCTGTTTCCTCTTTTGAAGCGCAATCTGGTTCCGTCATTATTCTGGATGTTGAGAGCGGAGAGATTCTAGCGATGGTTAACCAACCCTCTTATAATCCAAATTATCGTAATCATAGGGTTTTAGATCCTAAAGCACTAAGAAATAGAGCGCTTACAGATGTCTACGAGCCTGGTTCTACCGTTAAACCATTGACGGTCGTCGCAGCTTTGGAGACAGGCAAATATTCTGCTGAATCTAATATTGACACCTCCCCTGGCTCATTGAAGATAGGTAGCTTAATAGTTCGGGATCCATCTAATCGTGGATTATTAAGTATGGATCAGGTGATCGCTCACTCGAGCCAAGTCGGAATCTCTAAGCTCGCCCTCAATTTAGATGCACATGAAGTCAGAGCGCTATTTGATCGGATGGGCATAGGAAAGACGCTTTCGATCGGATTCCCTGGCGAGGAAACAGGTTCTTTGCCTTACTTTCGCCGTTGGAAAGATATCGACCGAGTTACCTTTGCTTATGGTTATGGTTTGACCCTGACCCCTACGCATCTTGCAAGTGCCTATATGACAATAGCAAACGATGGTGTTAAGAGAGATTTAACTCTTTTAAGAGGTGGGCGTTCGGAATCGACAAGGGTTTTTTCAAGGCCTGTTGCTGCTCAATTAAAAAAAATGTTGTCATTAGTAGTGATAGACGGCACCGGGCAAAAAGCCGAAGTGGATGGGTATCAAGTCGCAGGAAAGACAGGAACGGCAAGAAAGGTGGGCGCAGACGGTTATACGGATAAAAATCACCTTGCCTTTTTTGCGGGATTGGCTCCGGCCAATCAGCCGAAATTAGTTGCTGTCGTACTTATAAATGACCCACAAACCGCACGAAGCGGTGGCGGTGCCATTGCCGCCCCTGTTTTCTCTAGAGTCATGGCAGGAGCTCTGAGAATCTTGAATATCCCTCCCGCAAGAAAAGGTCCAGTTTGATGGGAATATTATTAAGTGAACTCATTTGCAACAAAGGGTTGCCGGATATTCGCTTAAATGGAATTTCTACAGATAGTAGGAAAATAAGAAAAGGCGATCTTTTCGTGAGCCTTTCTGGCCGTAAACATGAGGGTAATGATTTTATAAGCGACGCACTCCGTAAAGGAGCTGCTGCGGTGATAACAGATAGGCTTCCGAAAAAAAAATATATGACGGATTTACCAATTTTCTACTTTGCGAACCTAAGACAAGACCTGGGGGAGTACGCTTCTCGATTTTTTGGGTTCCCCTCTAAGAATATGCAAGTAATCGCTTTGACCGGAACAAATGGAAAAACTTCTGTAACCCATTTCCTCGCTCAAGTTATGAAAGGGCGATGTTTTAGCCCAGGCATAATTGGATCATTAGGGTATGGAGAGCCCGGGAAACTCGTCTCTGCTGACCTAACGACACCTGATGCAGTTAGATTACAGAGTATTTTAAGGGCTCTTTATGAGAAAGGATGTGAACATGTTTTCCTGGAGGCTTCCTCTCATGGTCTTCATCAAGGTCGTCTGTCTGGGGTTGACGTAGATATCGCTGTTATGACTAACATCTCCCAAGATCATCTTGACTATCATGGGACCATGGAAGCGTATAAAGATGCAAAGGCAAAGTTATTTACGCGAGGCTCATTGAAAAAAGCAGTTATTAATAAAGATGATGCATATGCGATAAATTTGCAACGCCGTTTGTCTACTGATGTTGAGGTCAAAACCTATGGTTGTAAGCATCCAGCAGATATTCGTCTAATCTCTGCGAGTTTTAATAGAAAAGGAATTTCTTTGAGCGTTTCTTGTTCTGGCTTTGAATTTTCGGCCGATCTCTCATTATTCGGAACTTTCAATGTAGAAAATATTTTGGCAACGTTAGCCACTTTGGATGCTATGGGTTGGAGTGGTGAAGAAATCTCTCATTCAATCCGCGATTTAGCCGGTGTTCCTGGAAGAATGGAG
Source organism: uncultured Gammaproteobacteria bacterium (assembly GCA_913428515.1). GTDB lineage: Bacteria > Pseudomonadota > Gammaproteobacteria > Pseudomonadales > Azotimanducaceae > UBA9659. The sequence continues at coordinate 12,592 of CAJYCI010000004.1, forward strand.
TTAGTTTCGAAGGAAGAGGAGCCCACAGTGTTTCTCGATTATGCACATACGCCTGATGGCCTAAGAAAATCTTTACTTAGTATTCGCGAGCATTTTGGAGGAAGAAAATTAACCTGTTTGTTTGGCTGTGGTGGAGATCGCGATGCATCAAAACGCAATTTAATGGGTAAAATAGCCAACGAATTATCAGATACGATTATCCTGACGAATGATAATCCTCGAGGCGAGGCTCCTGAGGATATTATTCGTGATATCGGAGGGGGAATCTCTAGACCATACCTGTGTGAGCTAGATAGAGCTAAAGCAATCTCTGAAGCTATTAGAGCTGCTAAAAATGAAGATGTAATATTGGTGGCAGGGAAAGGTCGAGAAATGTTCCAGGAGGTCAAGCTTGATAAGATTCCCCATCAAGATTTGAATAGCATTCGGGTTGCTTTGGAGGCTAGAGAGCATGTCTGAGGCGCGAAGAGTCATTGCGGGTTTAGGAAAGACTGGACTCAGCTATGCAAAATTTTTAACCGCTCAAAATCTTGAGTTTGAGGTTCTTGAAGACAATTTGACCGAAGGAAAAATGTCTCAACTAAACAAGATAAAAAAAGGGGTTAAGGTCAGTTCGTTTAGTGATAATAAGCTTTTAGATGTTTCAGAGATATATCTTAGCCCCGGAGTGCCCAAGTTCAAGAAATGTATCGATCAAGCAGTAAAGAATGGCGCTCAAATATTAAGCGATATCAAGATGTTTTTCGATCGAGTCCAGTGTCCGGTGGTCGCTATTACTGGAACAAATGGAAAATCAACTGTGGCTGAACTCGTTGCTCTTGCGCTCGCTAACTGCTTTGAAAATATATTGCTAGCTGGGAATATCGGCGAGCCTGTTCTAGATAATATAAATTCAAAGCCAGCTCTCGCTGTTTTAGAGTTGTCTAGTTTCCAGTTGGAGGATCTCTATGAAGTCCGCCCAGAGGTGGCTGTAGTTTTGAATTTATCTCCAGATCATATGGATCGTTATGATGACGTGGACTCCTATTTTTCAACGAAATTATCTATCTATGATAACTGCAAGAAAGCAGTAATTAACCGTGCGCTAGCGAAAAAGATAAAAGGCAGGTTTAAAAGACTAGCGACTTTCGGCCTCGGAGAAACAGAGGGCCTGGGAAATTTTGGTACAGTCACAAGACATAATGAAACATTTTTAGTTCATGGCTCTGAAGTCCTTCTTAAAGAGAGCGACTTAAACTTGAAGGGCAGTCATAACTTAGAAAATGTGCTAGCAACTTTGGCTATAGCTTGGCTTCTGGATGTTAATATTTCTTCTGTTTTAGAGACCATAAAAGAATATCGAGGTTTGCCTCATCGAAGTGAAGTGATCACAGGTAAAAATGGGGTTCTTTTTGTTAACGATTCTAAAGCGACAAATCAAGGAGCTCTTTTAGCTTCTTTAAAAAGTCATGCGAAGAACCACAGGATACATCTGATTTTGGGCGGAGAAACTAAAGGGGCAAGTTTCTCTCGTTTGGCGGAAAAGATAAGGCCGTTGGTCAAATCTCTATGTATTATTGGAAAAAATCAAGAGCAACTGCAGCACGAGCTTTCTCGCTGCTCTCCCATGGGGTGTGAAAATATTCACGATGCAGTCTCCGAATGCTACAAAAATTCAAAGTCAGGAGATCTAGTTCTATTATCCCCTGGCTGCGCAAGCACTGATCAATTTAAAAATTTTGAAGAGCGCGGAAATGTCTTTAAAAGAGCAGTCTCAGAGGTTCTCTTATGAAAGCTCGTGTAAAGCATCAGAAAGAAATTGACTCGGAGCATTTAGTTAGTCCGGTTGACCCTGTGTTGTCTGCCATCACTTTAGCTCTCCTAGTCTTCGGATCGATTATGGTGGGCTCGGCCTCTATGGAAATTGGACTAAGAAATTACGGAAATCCTTTCCATCTCGTTGCTATCCATCACATATATATTTTTTTGGGATTGCTTTCTTTCGTTTTTGTTCTAGGACTACCAATGATATTTTGGGAAAAAATGGGATGGGGTTTTCTGATAATCTCTTTATTGGTTTTAACTGCCGTTCTCGTGCCAGGGATTGGAAAAGAGGTTAATGGCTCTATTCGTTGGATTCAAATCGGACCGATTAACTTGCAAGGATCTGAATTCGTCAAATTATTTTTCTTGGTTTACCTTGCTAAAAGTTTAACTGACAAAACAGATCAGTCATTAAGCAACCCCAGAACCCTCTTTGTTCCTGCTTTTTTTCTTGGCTTTATTGTCCTGCTCCTTATGCAACAACCTGATTTTGGTGCTTCCATCGTTTTGATCATAAGTAGTGCTGCGGTTTTCTATCTGTCGGGAGTTTCCTCACGATTTCTTTTCCCTTTTGGGTTCCTCATCTTAATTTTCATCATGATATTTTCCTTCATACAACCTTACAGGTTCGAGAGGATTATCTCTTTTTTTGACCCTTGGCATGATCCGTTCGGAAGTGGATATCAGTTAACTCAAGCGCTCATAGCTTTTGGCAGGGGCGAGTGGCTTGGGTTAGGACTGGGAAATAGCATACAGAAACTATTTTTCTTGCCTGAGGCACACACTGATTTTATTTTCTCGATCATTGGTGAGGAGTTAGGTTTTGTAGGTGCTTCTTGCGTTGTTTTGTTATTCGTGGTCCTTGTGATTCGAGGATTATCGATTGGAAATTCTGCGAGGAGGAAAGGGATGAATTTCCACTCTAGCCTAGCATATGGAATTTCAATTCTTTTAGGCGTTCAATCTGCCGTAAATCTCGGAGTAAATTTGGGAGTCTTGCCGACAAAGGGAATAACGCTGCCTTTTATTAGTTACGGTGGAAACAGCTTAGTGGTCAGCTTGGTAATGGTTGCAATCTTACTCCGGATAGAGATCGAGACCCGGGCAGGAAAAGAAAGAAATGTCTAGTTTTCGCTATGACCCAGTCGCGCAAATGGGGCGAATAAAACGAATTCATTTTGTTGGGATCGGTGGAGCGGGAATGAGCGGAATCGCTGAGGTTCTTCACAATCAGGGGTATCAAGTGTCTGGTTCCGACAATCAGTCATCCGATATGACTAATAGGCTTAGTTCCTTGGGAGCAAAAATATTCATTGGGCACAAAGCGTCTCAGATCAATGACGCTGAGGCTGTGGTTGTTTCAAGTGCCATTCCAAAAACGAATCCAGAGTACTTAAGCGCAATTAAACGGCGTGTTCCAGTTGTTCAAAGAGCCGAGATGTTAGCGGAGCTAATGAGGTATCGATATGGTATTGCAGTTGCGGGTACACACGGAAAAACTACGACCACTAGCTTGATTGCCTCGGTATTTAATGAGGCCGAACTTGACCCAACCTTTATAATCGGTGGGCTTCTTAACAGCTCCGCAAGCAATGCTAAATTAGGAGCATCTCGTTACCTGATAGCAGAAGCGGACGAAAGCGATGCTTCTTTTCTCCATCTTCAGCCAATGCTAACTGTTCTGACTAACGTTGATAGAGATCATTTGATAAATTATGAAGGAAGTTTTAAAAAGCTACAGCAAGCTTTTATAAAATTCATTCACAATTTGCCGTTTTACGGGTTGCTGGTTGCATGTATTGACGATCCGATTACTAAAGTAATCCTGTCCCGAGTTAACCGTCCTATTATTACCTACGGTTTTGATGAAGAAGCTGATTATAGAGCGACTGATTTTATACAGAAGGGGTTTAAGTCCACCTTTACAGTAAAAAAGAAAAACGATCCCGGGTTGTCAGCATCTGTAGATTTCAGAATGCCTGGTTCTGAGAATGTTCAAAACGCCCTTGCATCTTTCGCAGTTGCATCTGAAGAAGGTATTGCAATAGAGAAGATTATTAGAGGAATTGAGTCTTTCGATGGCGTTTCAAGAAGATTTCAGTATCACGGAACCTTCGGTGTAGCTCAAGGGAAATTTATGTTGGTGGATGACTACGGACACCATCCAAACGAGGTAAGATCAGTAATAGCAGCTATTCGGAATGGATGGCCTGATTCACGACTAATAATGGTTTACCAACCTCACAGATACTCAAGGACATTGGAAATGTTTGAGAGTTTTGTTGATGTTCTCTCCAGTGTAGATCATCTTTTCTTGCTAGAGACCTATGCCGCTGGAGAAGAGGCTCTTGAGGGTGCTGGAAGTAAAGATCTTTTTAATCAGCTAAAACTAAAAACTTCTGTTTCAGTTAAATTTGTAGAGTCCATTCAGGAAGTGCCATGTTTGCTTGAATCGTGTGTTCGTCCTGGAGATTTAGTTGTTACTCAGGGAGCAGGAGAGACTGCGCAGATAGCAAAGACTTTAACTCAAAGATGGCAGAGCGAGGAAACGATTTCATGAATGGGATTTTTTTAAGATTGGGTTTGATGGCTTCGCTTTCTTTAGGATTTATCTCTTTGGCAGTTGTTGCTTTGGACAAGTCGTCTTTTGGATCCTTGTCGATTTCAGGGGATCTCAATAGTGAACAACTTTTGCGAGCAAAAGAAATATTAGCAGAAAACAGTGGGAGAGGATCCAATCCAAGAAATATTATCTCTGCTTTATCGAAGCTGCCGTGGATTCGAGAAGTAAACTTGCGGAAGCATTGGTCTTTGGGATCTGTCCTTGAGGTTTCTCCAAAAAATGTAATTGCCTATTGGAATGACGATTCTTTTATTGCAAACGATGGGGTAGTCCTACAAGGAGACCTTTTTCGTGCAGGAAGCCTTCCCTATTTTTATGGCCCGAAAGGAAGTGAAAAAAATCTGATTGACTTCTATCTGCAGGTCAGCGGAGTTTTGAGAAGATATGGACATCAGATAAATGAGCTTAAGCTTTCCGGCTTAGGGTCTTGGTCAATTGAGACGCAGACTGGACTTCATCTTTTTTTAGGAAGAAATGAACTAAAAAATCGGTTAGAGCGTTTTGTTGCTTTGGAGGAGCATCGCCGAATCAATGGTGATGAACGGACGGTTCTGAGTGTCGATGCTAGATATCCGGGTGGATTAGCAGTTAGATTCGCCGACGAAAAGTTTGGGCGAATATCAAGAAATTTAGCCCATAAGGAGATTGACTTGTGATAAATCCAAATAATGGTCAAATAATGGTCGGGCTAGATATTGGAACCTCTAAAGTAGTCGCGATAGTTGCTGAATTGGGACTAGAGGGAGAGATAGATATTATAGGAATAGGTAGTCATCCCTCAAAGGGGCTTAAAAAAGGGGTAGTAGTGAATATCGAGACTACTGTCGAATCAATTAAACGTGCGATCGAAGAGGCAGAACTCATGGCGGGGTGCCAAATAGAGCAAGTCTATGCAGGGATCGCTGGAAGTCATATTCGAGGTCTAAACTCTCACGGTATAGTAGCGATAAGAGATAAGGAAGTTTTTCAAGCAGATATTGAAAGAGTAATTGATGCTGCTCAAGCCGTTGCCATTCCTGCGGATCAAAAGGTTCTTCATGTTCTTCCACAAGAGTACGTGATAGATGACCAAGAAGGTGTAAAAGAACCTCTGGGGATGTCGGGTGTCCGGCTAGAGGCAAAAGTTCATCTCATAACATGCGCCGTTAATGCCTATCAAAATATTGAAAAGTGTATTAAGAGGTGCGGTCTGGAAGTCGAGGATATTATTTTGGAGCAACTTGCTTCAGGAGACGCAGTATTAACTGAGGACGAAAAAGATTTAGGAGTCTGCCTAGTAGACATTGGTGGCGGGACTACAGATATTGCGATATTTTCTGAGGGTGCAATCCGGCACACAGCTGTAATCCCCATTGCGGGAGATCAGGTAACAAACGATATAGCGATGGCTCTTAGGACCCCAACACCCAATGCTGAGGAGATAAAAATCAAGTATGCGTGTGCGCTTGGTTCTTTGGCTCAAGAAAATGAAACTATAAAAATTCCTAGTGTAGGAGATAGGTCTGATAGAAATCTGTCTCGGCAAGCTTTAGCTGACGTGGTAGAGCCAAGGTATGAAGAGTTATTTTCATTAGTTCAAGCTGAATTAAGGCGCAGCGGTTTTGAGGATTTGGTTGCAGCTGGAATAGTCCTGACTGGTGGAACCAGTAAGATTGAAGGGGCTATCGAACTAGCGGAAGAAATATTTCACATGCCTGTAAGCCTGGGTAAGCCAAAAAACGTGGCGGGTTTGTCAGATATAGTGCGAAACCCCATTTATTCAACAGCAGTTGGGCTCTTGCACTACGGCGCTAATCAACAAACTAGAGGGACTGCGAACAAGCCTAAGAAAAAATCGTATGGGCTAATAAACCAGTTTAAGAAGTGGTTTACGGGGAATTAAAAAAATAAAGAGATTTAACATATCTTTAAAGGAGAAAAAATTATGTTTGAGATCGTTGATAGTGCTCCACAAAACGCGGTTATAAAGGTAATAGGTGTTGGTGGTGGTGGTGGAAATGCAGTAGAGCATATGGTGAAGCAAAAAATCGATGGTGTTGAATTTGTTTGCGCAAATACAGATGCACAAGCGCTGACGAGTTTGGGAGCTCCAACACTATTGCAACTGGGCAGTAGCGTGACCAGAGGGCTAGGGGCGGGAGCGAACCCTAATGTTGGAAAGGAAGCAGCGCTGGAAGACCGTGACCGTATTAGAGATATTCTAGGTGGAACAGACATGGTTTTTATTGCTGCCGGGATGGGAGGGGGAACTGGTACTGGGGCAGCACCAATAGTGGCGGATATGGCAAAGGAGCTAGGAATTCTAACGGTCGCAGTAGTGACACGTCCCTTCGACTTTGAGGGGAAAAAGCGTATGAGTGTGGCTGAGGAGGGGATTCTAGAGTTGTCAAAAAACGTAGATTCTTTAATTACCATTCCTAACCAAAAACTCTTATCGATTTTAGGAGAGGAAACGCCGTTGCTTGAGGCATTTGCGACTGTTGACGATGTTGTCTCGAGCGCTGTCCAGGGTATAGCAGATCTTATAATAAGACCAGGCATGATTAATGTTGACTTTGCTGACGTCAAAACGGTTATGTCTGAAAAGGGAAGTGCCATGATGGGCAGCGGCACGGCAATAGGAGATTCTAGAGCTAGAGAAGCTGCAGAGAGCGCGGTAAAAAGCCCTTTGTTAGAGGATATCGACTTTACTGGTGCGAGAGGTGTTTTAGTAAACATCGCTGCTAGCAGCGACATAACCATGGGGGAATTCTCCGAGGTGGGGGCAACAGTTCAAGAATTTGCTTCAGATAACGCGACCGTTGTTGTTGGAACGGTCATAGACGAGTCGATGAACGAAGAAATGCGGGTTACCGTCGTCGCTACGGGGCTCGGAGATAAAACTGATGCAATAGGTCGATTTGGAGTGGCTCCTGAAGAGATGAAACAAGTAGCGGGAGACGGGGAGCGTGATTACACTAAATTTGACAAACCTACTAATCAGAGACGAAAGTCACAGACCGAAAAAGGCGGCGTTATTCCTAAACCTTTAGAAAAAGATATGGAATACCTTGACATACCTGCTTTTCTAAGGCGACAAGCGGATTGATTTTATATCTGCCTGGTGCGAGGCAAGAAAAAGATTATTTAGGAATAACAACCCTCCCAGATAGCCGCTAATGACTTAGATTAGCTCATCTTTTGCAATGATGTTAATGTTCAGAAGCCGGGGAAATTGGACAGAGCTGTGATTAAGCAAAGAACGCTAAAAAATGTAATTCGCGCAACTGGTGTAGGACTCCACACTGGAGAGAAAATATACCTTACCTTAAGACCTGCCCCGATTGATACAGGCGTCATTTTTATCAGAGTGGACGCAGATCCAGTGGTAAAAATCCCAGCAAAGAATGCATTTGTTGGTGCTACAAAGTTGGCAACAACAATTACTAAAGATGGATACAACATATCAACTATTGAACATCTAATGTCCGCCTTCAGTGGTTTAGGTATTGACAACGTGCATGTTGAGGTAAGCGGACCAGAGTTGCCTATAATGGATGGAAGCGCAGCTAATTTTGTTTTTTTGATTCAATCTGCTGGGGTTACTGAACAAGATGCTCTGAAGAAATTTATTAGAATTAAAAAAGCTGTCAAGATTGAGGAAAATGATGGTTCAAGATCGTTCGGCCAAACAGTGGAGATTCATCCGTTTGACGGTTTTAGGGTAAGTCACACTATAGTTTACGACAATGCAGTAATTAAAGAGCAACACGCCTCTGTTGATTTTTCCGCGACTACTTTTGTTAAAGAGGTTAGCAGGGCTAGAACCTTCGGATTGGTGCAGGATTTCGAGTATCTGCGAGGAAAGAACTTAGCTCAAGGAGGCAGCATGGATAATGCTATTTATGTTGGAGATGCTGATGTTCTTAATGACGACGGCCTGCGTCACTCCGACGAGTTTGTGAGGCATAAGATATTAGATGCAATTGGAGATTTATACCTTATAGGGTCTAGTCTCATTGGGGAGTTCGTCGGCTTTAAATCTGGGCACGCCGAGAATCACGCCTTGATAAAAAAACTCATGGAGCAACCAGACTCATGGGAGTGCATTACATTCGGCGAAAACGAAGAGGTTCCCTCATCCTATGAAGGTTTTGCAGAGTCTTTTTGACGTTGTTTTTTGAGAGTCTCTGATAGCCTACTTAATGCGCCAGAAATAGCACTATCTTCTATTTCAATCGCTTGCATGGCAACTGTCTCTGAGGCATTTTCGGATACTTTATTTCTATTCGTTTCAAGCGAAGTCTTACTTTTTAGTGGCCGAACCTTCATTTTTAATCCGGTCACAACAATACCCTCATCCGAGAGCGCTGAGAGGATTTCCTCCTCTCGGTACATTACGCTAGTGGCCTCGGTGGCTTTGGATACCATTATGCTGATAATACCCCCTTTTATGCTGCAAATAGCGAATTCAACAGGTATCGTAGATGCTACAATTTGTTGAACACTTTTGAGTTCTTGGGATTGGGTTACAAGCAAATGCAGTATATGATTGTCGTCTCGTAGAATGGTATTGATAGATTTAACTTGCCCGGGCAATTTAAGCATAAGTTCCTTCAGGCGCTCCTAATATTAGGGTGTTAAAAAATTATAGTTTATTTGGTAGAGTTTATATGAACTTTATTATCGTTAGCAAAAGATCTGGAAGGCATCATTCCTTCAACGCAAATTTGATTGTAATCTCAAGTTTTGTTTTAGCTGTGTTGGCATTTGCTATTTTTATAGGCTTTTTTACATATAGATACCTTAATTATGATTCTTCAATCAGCTCTCAATTGGTGGTCAAGTGGAAGCATGAGATGGAGGTCCAGAGAAGATATGTCGAGCGTTTAAAGCAGGATGCGCAGCTGAAACATCAGGCCTCGGCTTTAAGAATAGCTCAATTGCAAGCAAGAATAGTGCGGCTTGATGCCCTTGGCGAGAGATTGACCAAAATAGGTCGTCTGAATGAAGGTGAATTTGATTTTTCTAGCGCCCCCGCAATGGGAGGGCCCGAAAAAATAATTGGAGCAGCCGCTTATAAGCCGCCATCATATATGGAATTATTAGATCAATTAGCCAGAGATATCGAAGATAGAGAGCAGCAATTGGGTGTTCTGCAAATTCTCATGGCTAAGCAGAAAATGGACCGAGATAAATTTATAGCCGGGAGGCCGGTAAAAAAAGGGTGGATGTCTTCCCGCTATGGTAGCCGCGTAGATCCTATTACCGGGAAAAGAGCTTGGCATGAAGGAGTCGACTTCGCCGGGAAAGAGGGTGCCGACGTTATTGCCGTTGCTGCGGGGGTTGTAGTATTTGCGGGCGAACGAAGTGGTTACGGACGAATGATAGAAATAAACCATGGCGGCGGATATGCCACAAGGTATGGGCATCATAAGGAGCTCACCGTAAATGCCGGCGATATCGTGAGGCGTGGGCAAGTTGTAGGGCTTATGGGTAGTTCAGGCAGATCCACCGGTCCTCATGTTCACTTTGAGGTTTATAAAGATAGTAAAGTCGTTGATCCTTCAAAGTATATATATCGAACAACTAGGTGAGTCTTCACCTGAAAATTCTTCCCCAAGCGCTAAGTTATAGAATAGTTTTGATTAAGATCAAAAGAGAAACCAAAGATGTTAATTCAGCTGTTTACTAAAATCTTCGGAAGTAAAAATAGCCGGGAATTAAAGCGTTACCAAAAGATCGTTCGGGTAATAAACGAAATCGAACCTAGGCTCGAAATCCTTTCCGACGACGATTTGATGAATAGAAAAAATTATCTCAAAGGAAGGCTTGCCGACGGAGAAAGCCTCGATCAAATTTTGCCGGAAGCCTTTGCCACGGTTAGGGAAGCAGGTAAGAGATCCCTAGGCTTGAGGGTTTTCGATGTGCAACTGATGGGTGGAATTGCGCTCCATGAGGGTCGGATTGCTGAGATGCGAACAGGTGAAGGAAAAACCTTAGTCGCCACACTGCCTTTGTACTTAAATTCTCTTTTGGGAAGAGGCGCGCACTTAGTAACAGTCAACGATTATCTAGCAAAGTGGGGATCCGAATGGATGGGTCCCCTTTACTCTCAGCTCGGGGTAACGGTAGGAGTTGTATACTCTGGACAGGATATAAAAGAGAAAAGAGACGCGTATAAAGCCGATATTACTTACGGGACTAACAACGAGATTGGTTTCGACTATCTCCGCGACAATATGGCGTTCTCCGAAAATGATCGAACGCAAGGAGGAAATTGTTTTGCAATAGTAGATGAGGTCGATTCCATTTTGATTGATGAAGCAAGAACCCCCTTAATAATCTCTGGTGGAGTAGAGAATTCGGCTCAGATATATAGACTTATCGACTCTATTATTCCTGGAATGAATCCGCAGAATAAAACAGCTGAAGATATTGCCGAAGAGAGAGACCCCCCGGGTGACTATTACGTCGATGAAAAACAAAGAGATATCGAATTGACAGAGGCTGGCCATCAAAAAGTTGAAAAAGAATTAATAAGAAAGGGTTTGATAGAAGCAGGGAATAGTCTTTACGGAGCAGGGAATTTGTCTCTATTGCAGAATATTTCTGCAGCTCTGAAAGCACACAATATCTATCAGCGAGACGTCGATTATATCGTCGAAGATAAAGAGATAGTGATTGTAGACGAGCATACTGGCAGAACTATGCCTGGTCGGCGCTGGGGAAATGGTCTGCATCAAGCTATAGAGGCAAAAGAAGAGCTAGCAATAACGAATGAGAGTCAAACTCTGGCATCGACAACTTTCCAGAATTATTTTCGTTTATATGAGAAGTTAGCTGGAATGACTGGCACTGCGGATACGGAAGCCGCTGAATTTAAGCAAATCTATGGGTTAGAGGTAGTGGTTATTCCTACCAATCTTCCGATGGTGCGAGAAGATCAAAACGATCTTATATTTATGACGCAGGAAGAAAAATATGAAGCTATCGGTGAAGAAATTCAAAAGTGTAAAGCTAAAAGTGCGCCGGTGTTGGTTGGTACTGCGTCCATAGAGTCTAGCGAGTTACTATCACGGCATCTCAAAAAGCAGAAAATTGATCACAAAATTCTTAATGCAAAATTTCATGAGAAGGAAGCCGAGATAATAGCACAGGCGGGACGACCTAATTCGGTCACTATTGCTACGAATATGGCCGGTCGAGGCACGGATATTATACTTGGTGGAAATTGGGAAGCCGAAATCTCCCAGCTAAAAAACCCGAGTAGTGAAATAATAAAAAAAATTAAAGAAAAATGGGTTGACGATAATAAGAAAGTTTTGGAGGCCGGCGGACTGCACGTGATTGGTACAGAAAGACATGAAAGTCGAAGGATTGATAATCAGCTGAGAGGTCGGTCTGGTCGGCAGGGTGATCCAGGTTACTCAAGGTTCTACCTTTCGTTGGAAGACAGTCTTATGAGGATTTTTGCTTCCGATCGCATTAGAGGTTTTATGCAAAACCTTGGAATGGAAAAAGGAGAGGCGATTGAACATCGGATGGTTAACAACGCAATTGAGAAGGCTCAGCGAAAAGTAGAGGAACGGAATTTCGATATTCGGAAACAATTGTTGGAGTACGATGATGTAGCTAATGATCAGCGTCAAATGATTTACTCCCAGAGAGATCAAATCATCGAATCCGATGACATCTCAAGCATCTTAGACGAAATCTGGCCCGATGTTTTTGAGGAATTGATTGATCGATTTATTTTTCCGGATAGTCTTGAAGAACAGTGGGATGTTTCCGGCTTGGAGAAAGCTCTGGCATCAGAGTTTAATGTCGTTGCCCCTCTAAGAGATTGGCTAGAAAATGAGAACGACTTAGGAGAGAGAGAACTCCGAGATCGGATCATTGCCCAGGCTAGAGCAAATTATGCATTCAAACAAGAAATGGTCGGTGCTAATCTACGCATTTTAGAAAAAAAGGTTATGCTTGATACTCTTGATAATCTTTGGAAAGAACACCTTGCAGCAATGGATTATCTAAGGCAGGGAATCCATTTGCGAGCGTATGCTCAGAAACAACCTAGAAGCGAATATAAAAGAGAATCATTTGAATTGTTTGGAAACCTTCTTAGAAGTATCCGTTACGAGGTAATCAAATTTTTATCTCTGGTAGAATTCGCCGGTCAGGATGACCCTGAAGTCTTTGATAGGATGCGCAAGAAAAAAGAAGGCGCGTCTAAACTTCAATATCAGGGAGCCTCTAGTAATTCTTTGATAACAGACACTGACGATAAAGCTAAAAGCAAATCGCCCTTTGTGCGTTCTGAAAAGCGTATTGGACGTAATGAACTTTGTCCCTGTGGGTCAGGCGAAAAGTTTAAGAGATGTTGCGGAAAACTGGGGGCCCAATGAATGGAAAAGATACCTTTCCTTTCAACGAAATCCGAGGTGTTAAGTTAGCTGCCGTTGCTAGCGGATTAAAAAAAGATTTGCTGGATTTGGCCCTTATTGAGCTAAATGAAAATAGCGTTTGTTCAGCTGTGTTTACCCAGAGCAGCTTTGCAGCTGCTCCGGTTTTGATTTCAAGGGAACACTTAAAAAGTAAGAGCTGCAGATATCTCCTAATTAATAGCGGAAACGCTAATGCTGCAACCGGGGTTGAAGGAGTTAAAACCGCGCTTTTATGTTGTCAGTCTGTTGCGGAAACAGCGGGGTTGAAAAAAGAGGAGGTGCTGCCTTTTTCTACCGGGGTCATAGGCGAGCCGCTAGAGTATCTGAAAATTCAGAATGCTATTCCCTCTCTCTTCGATAAATTAGCTGAAGATGGATGGGCTGATGTAGCTCTAGCAATTATCACTACGGATACCGCTATAAAGATCTCCTCTGTAGACATTGAAATAGGTGATAAAACCGTAAAGATAACAGGGGTCGCAAAGGGAAGCGGTATGATTCAACCTGATATGGCCACTATGCTTTCTTTTCTAGCAACAGATGCCTCGATAGAACGAAATATTTCGGATCAAATTCTCTCTGAGACCTGCGAAAAAACGTTTAACCGAATAACAGTTGATGGTGACACGTCCACCAACGATGCGTGCGTCCTAGTTTCCACTGGCCTTTCCGGAGTTGATTGTAATAAAAGCCCTGAGCTAGATTTAATCAAGGCAGGTATTTTTCAAGTGATGCGAGATTTAGCAATGGCGATTGTAAAAGATGGAGAAGGTGCAACTAAGTTTGTGGAGGTAAGAGTAAAAGGTGGAAAAACAAAGCTGGATAGTCGAAACATTGCTTACTCTATAGCAAATTCTCCGTTGGTAAAAACTGCGTTATTTGCCAGTGATCCAAATTGGGGACGTCTGGTAATGGCAGTAGGCAAAGCCGATGCCTCGATTGATACTTCGAGGATAGATATTCAACTAAATGACCTGTTTCTTATGACAATGGGGCAGATAGAAAAAAACTATACCGAAGAAAAAGGCTCTTTCGAGATGAAGAAAGCTTCAATTATAATTACCGTGAACCTAAATCTTGGTTCATACGAAGAGATCGTATGGACAACTGATCTCTCTTACGATTACGTCAAAATTAATTCAGAATACAGGTCGTGATTTTCGGTTGCTCGGTTAGTTTTTATCGAGATCAAAGTATTCTGAGTTCCCCGAAATTGATCGTCTCTCCGCAGCCCACTCTCCCAGGTCTAAGATCTTGCATCGCTCGCTGCAGAAAGGCCTAAACCTGTTGGATGGAAGCCATTCAACGGATTTGCTGCAGTTTGGGCATTTTACAGATAAGTCAACCATGGAGTTTTTTTGCTCTCGCTAAGCCAAGATATTTTTCGTGCAAAGGCATCACTTGTCTTTCTAGGTCTTCAATCGATCCCTCATTCAAAATTAGATCATCATTCTCCGTCAGTCTATCTTCGCGACTAGGCTGGGATGAAATTATAGCTTCCACTTCATTTTTGCTATTCATATCTCGTTTCATAACTCTTTCAATCTGAGTATTTTTCTTTGCATCTACCACTAGGAGTCTATCCATGAGACTTGTTCTCCCGACACCGGTTGATAAAACTAGCATTACATATTCTGAAGAGGAACTCTGAATTGTTTCCATAAGGTCTTTTATAATTGCAGGAATGGTTTGATTTTCCAGGAACGTTTTCTCTTCAGGTTTTGAAAAAACTATTTTTCGTAGTGCCGACCTATTTATTTCGCCTGAGGAATCTAGGATGTCCTTTCCAAAATGATCGACCACGCTTGTGAAGATCTGCTCTCCGGGCCTCATAACATTCCTGGATGAAATATCAGCATCAGCAATGTCTATTCCGAGGGACTCAAATATTTTTGAGACAGAGGACTTGCCCGTACCGATACCGCCTCGCAACCCAATGACGAATTTCTTCACTATAAGCTCATGATGTTGAGGTAAATTTTATTTATCTCTTCACCCCAAAAGATGACTGTGAATGAGGCGAAGGCGAGAAAGGGCCCAAATCTAACTGGTTCAGAAAGAGCTCTGCCTCTTATCGACAATAGGCACACGATAATGAGACAGGATACGGAGCTTATCATTATAATTGCTGGAATTGAGACAATCCCCAGCCAAGCACCAAGCATTGCTAGCATTTTAAAATCCCCATATCCCATACCCTCTTTTCCGGTTAAAAGTTTAAATCCTTGGTATACAGTCCAAAAAATAAGGTATCCAAAAAAGGCTCCCCAAAAAGCTTGTTCGAACGACGTGATCGCCTCGAAGTAATTTAACATTAGCCCGATCCAAACAAACGGAATGGTAATTGAATCGGGTAAAAGTCCAGACTCATAATCAATACAAGCGAGACAAATAAGCACATATGATAGAAGTGCTAGGCTCGCTCCTGACAAAGTCCAACTAAACTCGTAGAAGCAAAGACAGGTCGCAAGCGCAGCCAAAAATTCAATCATTGGGTAGCGGACACTGATTTTGTTTTGACAGTCCTTGCATTTCCCTCTCAAAAAGAGGAAACCCAGAATTGGTATGTTGTGTCTATAACCTATGCTTTTGAGGCAAAAGGGGCAATGGGAAGAAGGGAGTGCAAGGTTGTAAATCCCATTATCCGATATCATTTTATTTCTGAGTGAATCTTTCTCTCTTGAATCCTTGAGGAATTCGGAAGCAATGCTATATGATTCTTTCTGCCATTCGTTTCGGATCATTATCGGCAGTCTATGGATAACTACGTTTAGGAAACTGCCAATAAACAATCCGAGTAGTAAGGAAAATAATATAGTCATACGCGCTATTAATTAACATGACTTGCTCAGCCAGTATGAAAGGTTTGACCAAGCCTGCATTCTTTAAAAAGTAAAAGGGTGAGTTTACAATCCATAACTTCAAGTGTCGATGATCTATAAAGCCGGAATAGCTCAGTTGGTAGAGCAGTTGCTTCGTAAGCAATTGGTCGGAGGTTCGAGTCCTCTTTCCGGCACCATATCTTTCAATGACTTACGCTAGCTGTTAGCTTTTTACATAAATCTTTTTATAGAAATGGGGCACGGGTGGGGCAAATTTTTACTCGTTTTACCTAATCCACAAACCTTATCTCAATACACTGGGATGTTTCATCCTTTTCTGTCGTTAAGGCGAAGTCTTTATACTTTGCACCTCAGTTGAGGTGCAAAGGGTTCGACTCGGACTTGCGTGCAATTTTCGGTGATCCTAATTTACTTCCTGCTGTACCCACTTGTAAACGCTCAGCCTGTCACGTCAAAAAAGGTAAAAACATCGATGACGACTTCGATCCAAGTGATATAGTCTTAAGACCAAAGAGAAAAAGGTAGGCAATAGCCGAACAGCTTGGGAGGCATAACAATGATTGGCTCGGTTACAAAAGCACTTATAGTTTCTGTATTTTTACTTTTAATTGGATGCGCTACGCCCCAGATTGATCGATCGGTAATAAAAAGGATTAATTCTCCAGAATTGAATCAAGTCGCCACTGCTGAACTTGGCGATACCACTCTAACTTACTTTTACTCAGCCACTATCCCGTCTTTTAGATTATTAGCGGCATGGGCACCTAGTGACTTAGGCAGGGTGACACCAATCCCAGCAGGCCATATACTCACGCCCACTTATGAGGACGAAAATTACGAGGCGTTCAAAGAATATTGGTTGTGTTTCGATAAGAAAAAAAAACAGCTCGTCTCTAAAGGAACTCTCCATGGTAAGTGCAGTGCTCTCTCTCCTAACTGGGGCGGGGCTGACCGCATAGTATATGAACGTGCAAACTACGTTGATCTTTCCCAGCCTAACTTTAAACAAGAATTAATATATAACGGTAAAGTAGGGTCTAACGTGAAATTCCTATACAGGGAGGCGAGTACTGGACTCATGCGTGACGCTTTTCGGCAAGAGGTTCAATATGATCTTAATGAGGGTAATGAGATTGGCTTTAAAGGAGCAAGATTAGAAATAATCGAGGCCACTAATCGCAAATTAACCTATAAGGTCAAATCCTTTTTTAGGCGAGATTAGATGAAGTGGCTAATAATCGCCTAAGTGAGTCGGTCCTAAACGAACTCATCACTCATTGGGAAGCGCATGGCCGTGATGCCATTGACCGCACTTGCAAAGAGAATCCCGGTGCTTATATGCGAGCTGTCCTGTCTCTCGTTCCTAGAGACTTCGCCTTAACGGCAGAAAAGGATGAAACACCCCAGTGTACTGAGATAAGGTTTGTGGATTGATTGCCTTATGATATTTAAAAACTTGGAGCGAGAATGCATGTCTAAGCCGATTCGATTAATCGAGATAATTATTGCGACCGCTATGTTATCTTTTAGTGTCAGCCTGCAAGCCAAGAAATATGATGCGATAACTTATGAGCAAACACTTGAAGTAAAAAAAGGCAGCACAATCGAGTACACGAGTGCCTCAGGAGAAAAATTCAGTGTTGGGCAGGAAATCTATTTAGGGACTCCTGCAAACGGCCATCAGATTTTTACCTACGCTTTTCTTAGGGTTGGTTTAAGGCAGCAACCCTTCCAAATCTGGTCCGCATGGACCGGGAGTCGTCTCAAGATAGATAAAATTTTTTGGAAACAGGTTCAAGGCCAACCGACTGTCTCAGTCAATACTTCCATGAAAGATGCAGGCTTTGGCGCAAAGAAACAGCTAATAGGTAATTTGGAAGCAGCAATTGAAAGCGGAGAAGTCGCTACAAGCAAGGAGTCGAAAATACCGGTTCCAGAAAAAAGCCCGATAGAAAAATTGAAGGAAGCAAAAGAACTGCTTGATCTAGAGGTTATCACTCAAGATGAATACGACGAGATCAAGGAAAGGCTCACTCCGCTTATTCTCGGTAAATAAAGATGAAAAACCCCAGTGTATTGAGATAAAGTTTGTGGATTGAAAGAAAACAGCAGGGTCAAATATGTCGCGTTATTTTATTCTATTATTGCTCGCTTTTTCTCCTAAGTTAGTCTTTGCTGATTGTGACATTGAGAAAATGGAACAATCCATGGCAGGTTTTCTTTCTTTCTCGTTCACAGATGAAAACGGTCAAAGTCAAATCGGCTATGGAGGCGAATTACACACTCAATCTGAGGTGGATTCCTTCCAAGAAGATTATGGAATAAACGGCATTTGCGATGGCACGACTGTTCCTATTCGGCTAACCGTAACCGGCTATAGCAGCTATATAGATGACCTAAGCGGACTGAAAGATATTGTCGAACTGTATTTTCTAGGACTAGGCGCATTGGCTATTGAGGATCTTCAAGACTTGGCTAATTTAAAAACTTTGACACAAGGATTCAGCTTTTATGGAAACACAAAATTAAAAGACATCGACTCTCTCGCTACCAACCTTAGCGGCCGAATTAAGTACATATCGATTATAGATACCGGTCTAACTGAAATAACAGGTTTTAATCAGGTCAATTCGTTAGTTGAATTAGAAATCCAAAATAACTCGGCTTTGGAACGGATAGACGGATTCGACGAGTTGATCTCGATTGATGCGGGTTACGAATCGCTGGACATTGAAGAGAATCCTAACCTGAAACAAATAACTGCTTTCCAGAATCTTGAGACCACCGGAGGCATACAATTTACCAAAAATGGCGTCTCATCCCTCGACCTTCCCGCTCTGAAGACAATCGATGGGAATCTTTTTTTAGTAAACAATTTTGATCTTGTGACAGTAAACCTACCAGAGTTAGAAAATATAATTGGGGGATACCCTTTCACTACGTTTCGAGGAAGTCCCAAACTGGAACTCATAAACGCGCCGAAACTGAGAACTGCTCATGCGGTCTATGTACAAGATACTTTATTAGAAGAGTTATCGTTCCTCAGTAAAGTAACAGAAACGCAAGGTATAATAATTTCTGGAAATCCTTTTTTAGAAAATCTTGAAGGACTCGCAAATATCGAGACTGTTGCTGGAACGCGGGGAGTTTTAATAGAGCGCAACGCTGAGCTTTCCTCATGCGACTCAATCGCTGAACTCATTGGATACCCTAATGGCCCCGAAGACGGAAAGGTTATTGGGGATATTTCGATCTCGAACAACAAAAGCGGTTGTAATTCAATAGAAGAGATATTCTCGTCTTATTCAGAGAAAGCTTCCTCGGTTGACTCAGATTCTGACAATGTGTCTGATGCCCTTGATAATTGTCCGAACAATGCCAACGAGGGCCAGCTAGACTTTGACGCTGATGGCCTAGGAGATGCTTGCGATGACGATGATGACAATGATGGCTACGCAGATGATTCTGACGAGTTCCCAAAGGATTCTGGGGAATGGGTTGATAGCGATTTCGATGGCGTGGGAGACAACTCTGATTCATTTCCTCAAGATCCAAGGGAACAGCAAGATAGTGATGGAGACGGCATAGGAAACTTTGCTGACTTCCAACCAGAAGTCACGAGCCAGATTGGTCGAGTATTTCTTCAGACAACCTCTACAAGTGACAACATTTCTTACACCCATCTGATCAATTCTTCTGGGAACCCGCAAGAATTGGTTGGCACGCTATACGCTAGTGATGGAAGTATCGTGGGACTACCGAACCAAAAACTGCATGAAGAGGATTCCCTTCCGCCGAAGAGCAGAAAAATAATATCTTCAATTGATATTGAGCGAATATTCAATATCCTCCCTTGGACTGGACCAGCTATCCTAGAGGTACAAGGAACTGATAGTTTTAGTCTGATGACCAAACTCACTAGTCCCAGCGGGTTAATCAGTAACACGAATTGTGTTCGTGAAAGACAGGTTGAGAATGTAGGGGGATTTGATCAGTCGGAAATAACCTATGTGCGATTCATCAATATTGGAAATAACGAGCTTATCAATATTCGTGGAACGCTTTATGACGAGCAAGGTGAAGTGATCGGAGAAGCTAAGTCAGTTTTGGTAAGTAGATTACCGCCGAAAGGACATGTTTGGCGAAGCCGCGAGCAATTATCAAATAGAGTAGTCGGCGAATGGAACGGAACCGCAACCTTAGACATAGATGAGCCTTCAACTGATTTGAGACTGCTTAACCTCAACTTCATCAACAACGAGACTTTCT
>CAJYCI010000005.1 GCA_913428515.1 uncultured Gammaproteobacteria bacterium
GTAAAAACATAGCGAAAGTTTTGTATGATATTTGATAGCAGACTTAAAAGGAGAAAACTTTGTTAATAGCAGTAAGGGCAAAAGTAGAAAGTGTCGAGCATTGGAGAGAAAAATTTAAAACGCACGTAGAACTATTTAAAAGTCAGGGTGTGACTGCTGCACACATGGGAGCAGCGAATGATGAAACAGTAGTCGCAGTCTTCGAAACAAACGATCCCGATGAGTTCACAAAAATATTTAATGATCCAGCAACGGCGGAAGCAATGTCAGAAGACAAGATAATTGGCGGTGTTGAGATGTTCGTGCTAGATGAGACCGTGAAATTATGAATATGTAAATGGCTAAATTCCGTCCCTACATCGTGTCTTTCATTAGAAAAAGAACCTTCTTAAAAATTTTACCCTTATTATTTATCGGTCTTTTGACTCAGTTTAAATCGAGAGGTGCCAAAAGTACTGTTGTCTCGAAGACTGATAGAAAAAGACTAGAAAAAGATTTGGTAGAGTGGGATTCCATCGAACTCCACAGGACAGGCACTGTAGGAGATGAGCAGACTGCTATTTGGCTAGCAACGGAAATTGAAAATTGCGGACTTATTCCTGAACTAGATCCGGTAAGGTTTACTAAAAGGACTCCCGGGAGATGTGAGGTGACTAACGGAACAATGTTAGCGAGAGGCCTTCCGCTTTTTGATGGAGGAAGCACCTCTGCTCTAGGGATTACTGGTGAGTCTGGGTCTTTAGATGAAACAAAGTTGATAGCGATTACAAAATTTGGGATATCTTCATTAGGGTCGGCTACAAAAAATTTAACAAAAGCTAGGAAAGAAAACAGACATTCTGTAATTGTGGCAATAGCTGACGGTGAAACTAGTGCCCCGGGGTTAGCTGTCCTGAACGCTGAATCATATAACGAACCTTTTGGACCGCCCGTACTTCAAGTTGCATCTAAAGAAGCTCAGTGGCTTTTAGCTCTGGACGAAAATGAACTTTTAACCGTCTGTGTTGAGTTAACTGGGGAAGACTCTGAAGCTTTAAATGTTCAGACTAAAATAATAGGGAAAGATTCTTCATTAAAGCCGATTGTTGTGATGACGCCAAGAAGCGGCTGGTGGACCTGCACCTCTGAAAGAGGTGGCGGGATAGCGGTCTGGCTAAATGCAATAAGGCATCTTTCAAAAAATACCCCGAATCGGACTGTGATATTTATAGCAAATACAGGACATGAGTTAGGTCATCTAGGATTCAATCATTTCTTGAAAAAAAATTCTTCTTTAGTTGAGCATGCTTATTGTTGGGTTCACTTGGGTGCGAACTTCGCTGCAAGCCGGGGAAGTCTACTTTGGCAGGCTTCAAGTCAAAACTATATCGATAAAGGTCAGAAAAAGTTAAGTGGCCTAGGTTTAGAGGACCTCGAATTCTGGCCCATTTCTTCAAGGCCCCTCGGAGAGGCAAGAAATGTGCACGATGGTGGTGGTCAGTATATTTCTTTGCTTGGCAGTAATCCCTTGTTTCATCATCCAAATGATCAATGGCCACACTCTGTAGACATGTCTAAACTTGAAAAACTTAACGGATTTATGATGGCGATGATATCTGACCTAGCGAATCAAAAGTAAAGGATCCTTTATGAACATTTTATACCCAATGCTTCTGGTAATTACTCTCTCGGGAATTTTATTTCTACTATTAGGAGCCACTCGGGTGCCTTCGATTATAAAATATTTTGGAAAGTTGCAAGCCGCTAAACATTCAGACGATTTGAGGCCAAATTTACCCAGCTCGGCAAGAAACATTACCGACAATTACAATCACCTATTTGAGCAGCCAACTCTTTTCTACGCGCTTGTTACTTATATTTATTTAATGGAGCACGCGGACAGCACTCATCTTTATTTAGCTTGGCTTTACGCAGCATTAAGGATCGTCCACTCCGTTATTCAGATTACTTCGAATAATGTTTCATACAGAGCCCTAATTTTTCTAGGCTCCGGTGCATGTTTGATGCTTATGATTATAAAAGAAGTCGTGTTTTTCGTATCATAATGGGGTGTCAAATTTGATAATTTATTTACGAGATGGTTGGCGGTGTTATTTTATAATCAACCCAGACTAAGGTGTCCTAATATTCTAGATAGGCTAAAAAAATGAATCTGTACTTTTATCTTTTTATTGCGATCTCTCTTGAAGTGCTCGGTACGATGCTTCTCCCATTATCTCAGAATTTTTCTAAGTTAATTCCTACTTCTGTTTTGCTTCTCTCTTACGCGACATCTTTTTACTTTCTAGCTCTGGTTTCTCAGAAACTTCCTCTGGCTATAATTTACTCTTCTTGGGCCGGATTAGGGGTCTTCTCGGTAGCTATCCTAAGCAACTTTATTTACAGGCAGACATTAAACTGGCAGATAATTCTGGGTTTGTTTCTGATAATTATTGGCGTGACTATCGTGAATGTTTATAGAACCTCTTAGCCTGGGTCGCCTCGTGTTCAAAGATTTTCTAAAAAAGTTATCTAAATAAGTTTATATAAGGCTCTGGTTAGTTTATTCGTGGTCTGATAGAGGTCCTGTAATTTGTGCATTCTGTTACATAAAAATCCATAGCCTATTTTCTTTTCTAAGTCTCCGAATGCTACTGAACCTCCAACTCCACAGTGACCAAAAAGCGAAGCGGGATGTTTTTTGGAAGCGATAGTGGTGATGCCTAACCCTATATCAAAACCTACGCCGAAGTTCACATCTGCGCCAAACAAGACAGTGTCTGGTCCGCTCGATAAGGGTTTTATGCTTTGTATCAGTGTGCTTTCGTTCAAGAGCTTTTTTCCGTTCCTTTCGCAACCCGTGCTTAGAATACCAAATAACTTGGCCAAAGATTTTGCAGTCCCGTGTCCATTTGCGGAGGGAATCTCGGCCTTCCGCCAGTCCTCTTCGTTGACGTAATTGGAGTCGGTCACCCCGCCATCAAATGCAATTTTGAAGTCTCCCCTGCTAAGAAATTTTTTCAAGTTTCTGAGTTGCTTCGAAAGAAGAAAGTTAGGAACCAACTTTAAGACCTCAAGGGATTTAGGGTTAGGTTTCGAATCTACTAATACGTCACCGCATCGAGTTATGTCCTCGTCATCAAGGCCAATCTTAAAGTCAATCCCAAACGGATCGGCTATTTCCTCTCTAAAGTATTGACCAACAGATCTCCCGTCTATTCTCCTCAGGATTTCCCCGACTAACCACCCGTAAGTTAAGGCATGGTATCCCTGAGTCGATCCTGGAATATAAAAAGGGGCCTGATTTTGAAGTAACTCGATCCATCCTTCCCAGTCTCCAAATTTAGTAGCAGGAAAGCCTTGCTGGAACCCGAACATTCCCGCGCGATGACAAAGGAAGTCGCTTACTCTCGTGTCTTCCTTTCCGTTACATCCATATTCCGGCCAATATGTCGTTACTTTTTCAGTCAAATCGAGTTTTCCTTCGTCTATAAGTTTGACGATACATAAGGCTGTGACCGCTTTTGTCGTAGAGAAAACATTGAGAATGGTGTTTTCAGACCAGAGCTCAGATCTCTCACGATCTTTATGTCCACCCCATAGATCAACAAGCATCTCACCGTCTTTTTCTATTGCGATAGCGGCACCGGTATCAAAGCCGCTTTCCAATGATCGCCTAAAAATTTCTGCGATTTCTGAAAATCTTGAGTCGCAGTGTCCGGATATGGCTGCTTTTTCCATTAGGGGCCTTTCGAGATTTGTTATAGTAGAGGCAATATATCACGGTAAGGTAGCCTCTATACTTTATTAAAATACCTCGCCTAAATTTACGAGGTGGAGTTATTTCTTATCTCTTTTTTATTCACCATTAAAGGAATCTAAAACATGAGCTACGGGTTTTTTATTGCAGCCGCACTTATTTCGTTTGCGAGTGCTATATTTCATGGATTAATCGGAGGAAGAATGTATCTAGAGAATATCTCGCAAAGTGATCTGACAACACTAACTAAGTCTTTAAGCCTGGTGAGTTGGCACGTTTTTACAATATTTCTTGTAGTCTCCGCCGTTACGTTCACTTGGCTAGCTTATTACCCTGGGTTTGAGATCGCGGCATATCCGTTGATCGGGATAAATTTTTTAGGCGCTACCTTGTTTTTATTCTTGGGTTTCGGGAATCATAAAAACCTAATGAAACTGCCGGGCGCCTACTTAATGTCAATCACTGGTCTTCTAGCTCTGCTTGCGGTTGTTTGATTCGCTTGGCAGTGAGAAACTCTTGTTGAGAATCATTCTCAATTAGGTACAATACTGAATATGAGATCTTTAATCTTTTTTTTATCAATCGTCCTTTTATCACAAGTTCTCCTCGCGTCTGAAGTCAATATCTATACCTCTCGACACTACGATTCTGACGCATCTCTGTACTCGGAGTTCACCGATCTAACTGGCATAAAAGTTAATATTATTTCGGGCAAAGGTCCTGCGTTGATAGAGAGGATAAAATCTGAGGGAGTGAATTCACGAGCTGATATTTTTTTTACGGTAGACGCTGGAAACTTGTGGAAAGTCCAGAAAGAAGGTTTGTTTCAAGAGATTAAATCAAGAAGCGTCCTGGCAACAGTACCGGAAAATTTGAGAGGGCCTAACAACGAGTGGACCGCGATCGCAAAAAGAGCAAGAGTGGTGTTCTATAATCCTCAAAAAGTAAGCCGAGAAGAAATCGTAGATTTTGCGTATGAGGACTTAGCAGATGGTACCTGGAAAAATAGAGTGGTTATTAGGAGCTCTAGTAATATGTACAATCAATCCTTGGTTGCATCGCTAATCGCTAATGTTGGGTTGGAAAGAACAGAAAACTGGGCAAAAGGCCTGGTAGCAAATTTTGCAAGAAAGCCCCAAGGAAATGATCGCTCCCAGATCATGGCGGTCGCAAATGGCGAAGCTGATTTGGCTGTTGCGAATAGCTATTATTTTGGAATGATGCTCTCTGGATCCGCTGGAGAACAGCAGCTCGAAGCAGCCAAAAAAGTGAGAGTCTTATTTCCCAATCAAAAAAGCCGCGGAGTTCATATAAACATAAGCGGTGCTGGTATCTTGAAGTACTCGCCGAATTCTGAAAACGGTAATAGATTTCTTGAATTTTTGCTTTCACCGAAGGTACAGAAATATATGGTCGATCGATCATACGAATACCCTGTATTGAAGCAGATTCTTCCGAGTCCAGAAATTACTGAACTAGGCCTTGGTTTTAAAGAGGATGAGATTTCAGTCAAAAAATTTGGTGAACTTAATCCTGAGGCGATCAGACTTATGGACCGGTCAGGTTGGAAATAGGATTTCACTGGTTTAAGCTCTATTCTCTTATTGAAGCAGCTTATAAAAATTGAGATTTAGTAATTTTTCCCTCTGGAGATATTTCCCCTACATAGTTTTAATCGTGTTCACGGCACCGCTTTTCGTGGTACTAGCTAGCCTTTTTGGAGAGTACTCTGAGAACTGGGCACATTTGTTCGAATATGTCTTATTCGATTACGTAAGCACAACGGTAACCCTGGTAATTGGGGTCTCGGTTTTGGTTTTTTTGATAGGTACTACTACTGCATGGGTAGTTACAAACTATAATTTTTTAGGGAGGAACCTGTTTGAGTGGGCCCTCATTCTCCCTTTAGCTATGCCTCCCTATGTTATGGCATACACGTTCACCGGTCTATTCGACCCTTACGGAGATGCAAATAACCTAGTAAGAGACTTTTTTCAACTGAATCGTGATACGGTTGTATTCCCCAATTTTAGGAATGTCTATGGGGCCATTATTGTCTTCTCTTTTACCCTTTACCCGTATGTATATTTAGTTTGTAGAAGCGCATTTTTAAATCAATCTAAATCAATGAAAGAGGCGGCTCGGATCTTGGGGTTGAGCCAGATAAAGGTTTTTTACAACCTGGCACTTCCTATCGCGAGGCCGGCCGTCATTGGCGGGCTAGTGTTAGCTATCATGGAAACTCTTTCAGACTTTGGCGCGGTAGATCATTTTGCAATTCAGACATTCACTACAGGAATTTTTAGAACGTGGTATGGGATGTATGATCTTACTACAGCAATGCAACTGGCATCCTTCCTTTTGCTTACAATTGGCATTCTTTTTCTGGTAGAAAGGAGCGCGAGGACAAGACAAAATTACACATCAAATAATTCGAGTTTCTCCCCACAGTCTGAGCTGAAATTAAAAGGCATAAATTCTTTGATTGCTTTTTCAGTTTGCTTCCTCCCATTGTTAATTGGCTTTATTCTCCCAGTTTTAGAGCTCGTTCAATGGGCCTACCACAGTAATTTAGCTTTTTTCAACCAACAATTTTTCATTACCGCTTTCAACACCTTATCCCTGGCGATCTGTTCGGGAATCATCTGCGCGTATACAGCTTTATTAATTAATTTTTCAATGCGCTTCGCCCCTAATCAGGCTATCAGCAAGCTTAGTTTCCTCTTATCAATTGGTTATGTAATACCAGGTTTGATTTTGGCGGTCGGGTTGGTACAGCTTTATTTATATCTAGATAATAGTATTCTGCAGGGCTCAAATTTTTTTCTCACCGGTTCCTTAGTCGGTTTGGTGTTGGCCTACATTATAAAGACCTATGCATCCGCTAATTCGTCAATCGAGTCGGGTTATGAGAGGATCAGTGAATCTCTTGATAATTCAGCAAGAGTTTTAGGGACTAAAAGTTGGACATTGTTAAAAAAAGTTCATATGCCTCTTCTTAAAACTAGCCTTTTCACTTCAATACTTCTTGTGATGTCAGATGTCGTCAAAGAATTACCTGCCACACTGATTCTTAGACCCTTCAATTTTGATACGCTAGCCGTCTCGACTTACACTTATGCTGCTGAGGAAAGAATGTATCAGGCAGCTGCGCCTGCTATTGCGATCGTTGTAGTAGGGCTTATCCCAATCATATTACTTACAAAAATGATTAGAGAATCAAGAGTGTCTGCAAAAAATGACAACTAACGTTCTACAAATTGAACAACTTTCATACTCGTACACCGGCAGCAATAAAGTCCTGGATAACTTAGATTTAGAGATCCAGACAGGTGAGCGGGTAGGATTACTTGGTCCCTCGGGTTGTGGAAAAAGCACCTTACTCCGATTAATAGCAGGCCTAGAAAAACCTGATGGTGGAAGCATAACTATACTAGGAAATCTAGTATCTGGTCATAGGTCAATGGTTCCGCCGGAAAATAGAAAGATAGGGTTAGTGGTTCAAGAAAAGGCACTCTTTCCGCATATGTCGGTCAAAGACAATATCGTTTTTGGAATCAGGAAAGAAAAAAATAAGAACAAAATTGCCTCTGATCTATTGGAGATGCTAAAAATTACTAGCCTGTCCGAGAAGTTTCCACATGAGATTTCGGGAGGCGAACAACAGCGAGTTGCGCTAGCACGGTCCATTGCCCCTGCGCCAAAATTACTGATGCTTGATGAGCCTTTTAGTGCTCTGGATCAGTCGTTAAAGAGTGAACTCTATTCCGAAATATCTAAAGTGCTCAGTGAAAAACAGATCACCATTTTGTTAGTTACTCACGATGTTGATGAAGCTAAGATTTTAACAGATAGGCTGTTGGAGATAGCTGATTTACAAAAATAAGCTAAACGTAGGCACCGCTTTTCAGAGAAGGGTTTGGTCTGAGCTAGCAAAAATTCCTTCTGGAGAAACAAGGTCCTATAAAGAGATTGCAATTTCGATTGGCCTGCCAAATGCATCTAGGGCTGTAGCGAATGCGTGTGGAAAAAACCCTCTACCCATTATTGTGCCATGCCATAGAGTTATCCGGTCTGACGGGAGCCTTGGGGGCTACAGCGCTTTAGGAGGTGTTGAACAGAAACGAGCCTTGCTTAAGTCTGAGCAGACTGGACAACCAATTGAAAATCTGGACTAATTTTTCGGAATCGGTAGTTTTCAAAATACTCTCTTACTAGCTAAATTTCGAAGCTAGTTTAAAGCCCAAGCCTATGCACCTTTGCCAGCCGCGTCGAGCTTTTCAGCCAATCTTTTTGATTACAAAATTTTAATCGAAAATTAATATAACTTCGCTTTATAGATCAGATATGATGGCGGTTCCCTTCCTCTCACGCAGGAAAAAAGGCTGTGGAAAGTTTGTTTTTAGATCCCACCTTAATTTTAATAATAGCCGCATTTGCTGGTTTTTTTATGGCTTTTGGCATCGGCGCCAACGACGTAGCTAACGCGATGGGGACGTCTGTAGGAAGCAAAGCAATAACGCTTAAACAGGCCGTCATAATCGCGGCAATTTTCGAGTTCTTGGGCGCCTATCTTGCCGGTGGAGAGGTAACTTCCACTATTCGAAAGGGCATAGTAAGTCCTAGTTTATATTCTAATGATCCTGATATATTTATAATCGGAATGCTCTCTGCACTATTTGCTGCAGGCACCTGGCTTTTTCTGGCAAGCAGAAAAGGTTGGCCAGTCTCAACTACCCATTCTATTGTGGGAGCGATCGTTGGGTTCGTTGTAATATCTATGGGCTTTGAGGCAGTATCTTGGGGAAAAGTTGGGAACATTGCCGCGAGTTGGGTTGTCTCTCCTCTTATTTCAGGGAGCCTAGCTTTTCTTATTTTCTGGAGCGCGAAGAAGTTTATTCTTGATAAAGAGGAGCCTATTTCGGCAGCGATTTTTCTCTTACCTGTTTATACTTTTTTTGCAGCGGTAATCATCGCTCTAGTCACTGCAAGAAAAGGCTTGAAGCATGTTGGATTGCCTCTTAGTGACAATGAAATAATCGGCGTTACGATTTTTTTTGGTGTTTTCGTGACGTTGATTGCTTCATTACTGTTGAGATTGAACAGAGAGAAGATAAAAGAATATGGTGTTGAATCCGCTTTCGCGCTTCTCATGATTGTAACAGCAGCATCGATCGCATTCGCTCATGGTTCAAACGATGTAGCAAATGCTATAGGACCTGTGTCCGCAATTATCAGCGTGACAATGGAGGGGGAGATCGCATCGAAGACAGCGGTAAACTCTTGGGTGCTTTTACTTGGTGGTATTGGAATAGTTTTTGGTCTGGCGATGCTAGGCGGAAAAGTCATAGCTACAGTAGGAAGCAAGATCACAACCTTGACTCCTAGTCTTGGATTCTCAGCCAATATGGCGGCAGCTTCCACCGTAGTAGCAGCTACTTATGTAGGGTTTCCAATTTCGACCACTCATACTTTAGTAGGCGCTGTGATTGGCGTTGGTTTGGCAAAAGGGGTAGCACACCTTGATTTCGCCTCCATTGGGCGCATCGTAATGTCGTGGGTAATTACAATTCCTGCTGGAGCGATCCTGACCATCTTATTTTACCTTTGTTTGAAAGTTTCTTTTGGCTTGTGATTTAAATAAGTTGCTTTCACCTTGGTTCTTTAAACTTACTCTAATTATTTCAAAAGATTTATTTTCCGGCGTTGCTTGCCAGGATTTTTAATGTGCAAAGATAAAAGGGAACTGATACTCGTCAGGCACGCGCAAGCGGAATCGATCTCTTATTCCGGCCTCGACTTTGATAGGAGCCTTACAAGTCTTGGAGAGGAGCAAGCTAGACTAATGGCTCGCAGGGCGATGAGTTTTGATCTAAAAATCGATCAATTGATATGCAGCCCAGCTATTAGAACTAAGATGACGGCTTTAGCTTTTTGTCGAGAGATCAACTATCAGCCAAGGGAAATTCTCTATCTAGAGAGACTCTATGAGGGAACTCTTCAGGATTACCTAAAGGTTTTTTCAACGTTGGCCAAAAACACGATAATTATCTTTGGGCATAACCCTGGAATACAAGATTTTGGAAATTGGTTGTGCGGCGGTTATTTCCAAAACTTCCCACCGGCGGGCGTAATGTGCGCGAGAACCACGTTAGACCAAATAGCCAATATGGCAAAAGGGCGCGGGGAATTAATTCGATTTGAATACCCTGAGATGCTCTAACTCTGTTCCACTCATAAACACTGAGTTAACCAATAGGACACGATTTCTGGTAGTCTTATATCTACAGAATTGCGAAAAAAGTTTCAGCTCCATCAAAAAATGAACTATCGTTCGCGCCCTTCTTCGAAGCTAGCGCATGAACTAACCAATCGAGAAATATTAATGACAGCTAAAACGATGGAAGAGCTAGTCGCTCTTTGTAAGCGACGAGGCTTTATTTATCAAACTAACGAAATATATGGAGGATTGCAGGGTCTATTTGATTACGGTCCCCTTGGCGTTGAACTCAAAAATAATCTAAAGCACTCTTGGTGGAGTGCAATGGTCTATGAGCGGGATGACGTGGAGGGGCTAGATGCCTCAATTCTAACCAACCCCGCTGTGCTCAGACAATCTGGTCACGAAGACACTTTTACTGATCCCCTCGTTGACTGCAGGAGTTGTAACGCGAGATGGAGAGCTGATCATTTAGAAAAAAAAGAATGTCCAGCATGTGGGTCCACTGATCTCACCGAGCCAAGGGCCTTTAATTTGATGTTTAAAACAGCTGTTGGTCCCATAGATGATGGCTCTTCCTTCGCATATCTTAGACCCGAAACAGCCCAACAGATTTTTACCAACTTTAAAAATATTGTTGACTCTACGTCGCGAACTTTACCCTTTGGAATTGCCCAGATTGGAAAAGCTTTTAGAAATGAGGTTACGCCTAGAAACTTTATCTTCAGAGTAAGAGAATTTGAGCAGATGGAGCTTGAATTCTTTGTTGAGAAAGGCTCGGACGAGGAATGGCATGAAATTTGGGTCAAAAAAAGATTAGCGTGGTGGAAAGATCAAGGAGTGAGTGAAGAAAACCTTGAACTACTATACGTCCCCAAAGAAGATCTCTCTCATTACTCGAAGGCAACGGTAGATATCATGTACAAATTTCCCCACGGTCTAGAGGAACTCGAGGGGATTGCCAATAGAACGGATTTTGATCTTGGTTCTCATTCAAAGAATCAAAAAGACCTGAATCTGACGGCGAGCGTTAAAGAAAATAAGTCCTCGAATTCTAAGTTAGCGATTCAAAAAAGGGATACCGGAGAATGGATTGTCCCGTTCGTGATTGAGCCGTCTGCTGGAGTAGACAGAGGCGTATTGGCGGTGATTAATGAGGCCTATAAGGTCGAGAATCTCGGAGAAGGAAAAGAGAGAACGGTTCTTTCTTTTCCTGCTCATCTTGCTCCAATTAAAGCAGCGGTGGTCCCCCTAAAAAGAAATAACGAGGATCTTGTAAAAGCTGCGTATGAGCTTAAGGATCAGCTCCAGTCGCTTAGGCTTGGACGCGTAGTAGTAGAAAACTCCGGAAACATAGGAAAAAGCTACAGACGTCATGATGAAGTTGGAACCCCAATGTGTATTACTATTGATTTCCAGACTCTCGAAGATGGCACGGTGACTTTGAGGGACAGAGATTCTATGGAGCAAGAGAGGGTCCATCTAGACATGGTCGGTAAAACTTTTCAAGAGAGGATAGTTAGGACTGATTCGAGATGAATAAACTAGAAATATAAAAAGTCTGAACAAGCGACTAGCTATTAATAAATAGCTAAAAAAGGCCCTAATAGCGAGGGCCTTTAGATAACTTAGTCTTCAAATGGTGGAGCATTATCTAACAACATGCACATCGTGGGTCAGTGTGCGCTTAAACCCATCAAAGACGATCTTGTCTAGATTTTGAGTGCCGTCATCCATTCGGACAAGGGTATACATGGTAAAAATAGTACCTTCACGATGATAAACCCCGCTGAAAGAGGCGTAACCAAAATATCCATCGGGGCCAAAACCTCTGCCTTCACCTGTCACCAGGCCCCCTGATCTTCCAGAATCTGCAGTGAGTTCAAAAGTGGTGTAGACCCTTCCGTACTCTCCCATTGTTCCCTCAGCCATAATTATTCCGCCTCCTGGCTTTAATTGCACAGAAGTTATTTCCATTTCCGCGCTAGGCTGCCGCTCTTCAAAAGTTATTGTGGAACTTTCGTGGTCCGATGCCATCGAATTTAAGGCGAATATAGTTAGAAGCAATGTAATGAAAAAGTTTTTCATAGATTTTTCCTTTGAATTAATGCTTAACATTTTTAGGTCCAGGTCAGCTTATCTAGTAAGTGCTGGTTTTTCTATAACAATGGTTCGTCTGAATAGATCTATGTATAAGAGAAGTGATATGGTGACTTAAATCAGCACTAAAAAGTGATTTTCCTTGTTTCGTAGCCTTGATCATTTAATTTTAATGACGCGTGATTTGTCTTCCGCGTCATCCGATTATTCAAAAGTTTTCGGATGCAAACCTGTTTGGCGGGGTGTACATGATGACTTAGGAACGGAAAATGCGATCTTTTCTTTTAAGAATACATATTTAGAAATCTTAGCGCCAAAGAAAAAGGGGGTGGGAGCAGATTTTGTGACCTCGATTATCGACTCTGAAGGAGAAGGACTGACTGGTCTAGCGTTTCAGACCTGCGACATAGGAAGGCTAAAAAAAGAACTTTCAGAAAAGGAAGTGTCTACAGAAAAAATTGTTTTCGGAAACGGCTTCGACGCGCATACGGACAAATCGCGATCGTGGCGTAACTTGTTTTTTTCTCGACGCTTAACTAGAGGTCTTTTTCTCTTTGCAATTGAGCATGAGTCTGGAGAGCTCCCAAAACCTAAAATAAACCGATCTCAAATTGATCGATTAGATCACGTGGTTATAAATACCAATGACCCCGACGGATTTATTTCTTTATACCGCGATAAGTTTGGAATAAAGCTTAGCCTCGATCAGACGGTAGAAAAATGGGGTGGGCGAATGCTTTTCTTTCGGCTAAATAAGACAACTATAGAAGTTATCGGAAAAATAGACAAAGAAACCGAGCCTAAAGATTCGTTTTGGGGTTTAGCTTGGTCTGTTAATGATTTGCATGCGGTCCATCGGCGAATGGCTGATGATGGCGTTGAATTGTCGGATATCAGAGAAGGACGAAAACAGCGAACGATTGTTTGTACCGTAAAATCTCATACCTTAGGTGTTCCTACTCTTTTGATTCAGCACCTCGATCGTTGAGTCTTGCCAAGCATTAGTACTTTTGGAAATTCGATATTACCCGGGCAGATCGGAGAGAGGTTTTCTTAATCCTCGGCGGAACGCGAACAAAGGCAATAAAAGGAAGGGCCATAATTTTTGATAGTGATTAGGCGTTAGGCGCTGCGTAAGATCCATGATTTTCGCATCGAGCCCGACAAGGATCCGAGACCTTTTTGCTTTGATCCCGCTAAGAATAATCTTTGCAGCCCTGCTTGGATGCATCCCATTTTCTCTGAATATTTTGCCTTGTTCTTCTTGAGAGATGTCTTTTCCAACTATGTTGACTAGGTTCAAATCGGGAACGGATTCTTCTCTCTTAGCCGACGAGAGGATGTTTGTACCTATATGGCCGGGATGAACAGAATGTATTTGCAAGTTTGTTCCTTTGAACTCCTTCGCAATGGACTCGGTAAAACCTCGAACAGCAAATTTAGCGGCGTGATAAACACTTTGATTGGGCACTGTAATCATCCCAAAGATGGAGGAAGTATTTATAAGGGCAGCCTCTGGTCTTAGTCTTAGGTGAGAAAGAAACTTCCTGGACAGACTAATTACCCCATGAAAGTTTACGTCAATAACGCGATCCCAATCTTTTTCAGACATGTTTGCAAAGTCGGAAAGCACCGTTATCCCAGCATTGTTAAAAAGCAATTCAACCGTCTTGTGGCGTTCCAGAACTTTTTCGTAGAAGTTGTCTATTTGTTCTTTATCCGCGATATCAACGGTGTGCATCGAGCAGGCTACGTTGTAGTGATTCACCATTTTTGAGGTTTCAGCGAGCGCATTTTCATCGATGTCACAAATTGCTACGTTGCACCCAGCCTTTGCCAAAAGCACGGCTAAATACCTCCCCATACCAGAGCCCGCTCCGGTGATCACTGCAGTTTTGTTTAAAAAACTTTGCATAATTCGTTTCTACTCTTTTAATTGTGACATCGTTCGCGGAGTTAGTTTAACTAAAGGTTTTGGTTGAGATTTTTCTTTTTCAGTTTCAATCTAGCAACTAATCTTGCAGCCTTCAATGGTTTGGTGAGAGTCTTTGTCTGCTATGGTAGTCTCCTCTAAAAAATAGGGAAAACCAATGAATGATCTTATATTACAGCCTGTTTTGTTTATGGGAGCACTCACTACGTTAATGTTGATTTGGATGTACGCT
Source organism: uncultured Gammaproteobacteria bacterium (assembly GCA_913428515.1). GTDB lineage: Bacteria > Pseudomonadota > Gammaproteobacteria > Pseudomonadales > Azotimanducaceae > UBA9659. The sequence goes on from CAJYCI010000005.1 coordinate 14,225, forward strand.
ACCAGATTGCCAGCGTCTTTGGTTCTTCAACAAAAAGGTACCAATCTTCAGGATTTATCTCATCCCTCTGCGTTGGGCGGCGTTTTTCCAAGCAAAGTTGAAAGAGTAGCAGATAATTATAACCATCTTTGGGAGCAGCCTACTCTTTTCTACGCGATCGTATTTGTCATTTGGGCTCAGAATCATACGGATCAATTCTACTTAATTTTAGCATGGAGCTATTGCTTTATAAGGTTCTTTCACTCCATCGTTCAAGCCACGGTCAACCATGTCTGGGCCAGGTTCTCCTTGTTTATTTTGAGTTGGTGCGTTTTGATCTTTATGTTGCTCCGGGAAATTTTTGTAGTTCTGGGTTGAACAGAGTAAGAGTTCTTACGGGTCCTTTTAAAAAAATTAGGTAATCCTCTATATGTTCTTAGTTTTTGCCTCGCTCATACTCTTAGCTATTGGGCTAACACTGGGCTCTCCAATTTTAGCTTTAGGCTTAGGCGCTGCTTTTTCGATTTTCAGTGGTATAGATGACCGATTCTATACCCGTATTTTTGCAACACGGTTACTCCAGATAGGAATTATCTTAATCGGGTTATCGATAAATGCCGTTGACGTTTTTGAGTTAACAAAAGTCTTTTTCCCTATTTTAGCTTTGTTCGTAAGCCTCGCTTTTTTTTTGGGCTTATTGATCGGTCGAATTTTTCGGGTCGGCAGCAAATTTTCATTGCTCATAGCATCAGGCACTGCTATTTGTGGCGGAACAGCAATGGCAGCAATTGCTCCTATTATAAGATCGAGACCAGCCGATCTTGCCACCGGAGTAACCATTGTTTTTGTCTTAAACGCAATAGCGATAGCATTTTTTCCAATGCTGGGAAAATTACTGGGGTTTTCGGAATTGCAATTCGGCGCGTGGGCTGCACTAGCGATCCATGATACTAGCGCTGTTCTTGGTGCGTCCTTAAATTATGGACCCGGAGCAGTAGATTCCTCTACGACGATAAAAATGTTGCGCACACTCTTCTTGGTACCTTTGATGGTTCTCTTGATCTTTTTCCAGCGGAGCGAAAAAAAGAAGATAGCTTTTCCCTTTTTTGTTGTTTTCTTCTCTATCTCGGTTGGAATTGGATCATTTATTGACTTGCCCGTCGGATCATCAGTAATTAGAGATGTTAGCCAGGTCTTTCTTTTGTTTGGTTTTTTTGCCGTTGGAACTCAGATCTCTAAAGAGGCGATTATTGAGCTTAAAGCAGTTCGTTTGGTTTCCTCGATTACCTTATGGGCATTGATTATCCCCATCGCTTATTTCTTTGTCAGTCTGGGCGCTCTTTAGCTCTAATTCTAAAAGGTTCGGGAAAACCCCTAGAGTTCAGGGTCACGACGAATTAATTTCGTAGTCTGAGCTTAATACTTTTTCGTTTAGAGGATATTCAATTACTATTCTCAATCCTTTTTTCTCCTCCAGCTATCATGTGTCGTGTTAGACCTAATCACTTGTAACTTATTTTGATCAAATTTAGATGCCAGGGATTAATGTTTAAAAAGTTGCTAGGATCATGGTCGATCACCCATTCTTACTTTATAGTTTTAGGTCAATTCTCCTCTCCAAAAATTTTAAATGAAGAAAATTGAGCGCGCAGAGTTTATACTCAGACATCTGAATGAATTATACCCCGAGACTCCGAGCCCGCTGAATCATCGGAATAATTACGAGCTGCTCGTCGCTGTGCTATTGAGCGCGCAGTGCACTGATGAGAGGGTCAATAAAGTTACTCCCACTCTTTTTCGAGCGGCAAGAACGCCAAAGAAGATGAGAACGCTTGATCCAGAAACGGTTTATAACATTATTCGTCCTTGTGGACTGGCTCCAAAAAAATCTCGGGCAATCTTAAAGCTATCCGATATCTTAGTTCGGGAATATGAAGGGTCTGTTCCCGAAAGTCTTGAAGCTCTAGAGCAATTACCCGGAGTAGGCCATAAAACTGCTAGCGTTGTTATTTCTCAGGGCTTCGGTCATCCGGCATTCCCAGTCGATACGCATATTCACCGACTAGCTCAAAGATGGGGTTTATCTAATGGAAAAAACGTCACTCAAACCGAAGCAGACTTAAAAAGAATATTCCCAAAGGAGTCTTGGAATAAGTTACATTTACAGATTATTTTCTACGGTCGAGAATTCTGCAGTGCAAGAGGGTGCGATGGAAGACAGTGCTTTATCTGTAGAGCCTGTTACCCGAATAGGAAAAGGCCAAAAAAGACAAAAAAAGCTTAGCTATACTTAGCGAAGGAACATTTTTTGACAAAGAGATAAATGGAGGCTTTATCATGGAGGATCTTTCATATACTGGTTTAACAACCGGGATTGCGCTGCTAGCTTACTATTACACCCTCATGAAAGCTGGTTCAGCAAGAGGAAAATTTGGTGTTCAGGCTCCGTCGCACGATGGTCCGGATGAATATCTAAGATACGTTCGAGCCCATCAAAATACGTTAGAACATATTGTGATTTTTCTTCCTGCACTATGGCTTTTCTCTTACGCCGTGGATTCTTTTTGGGGAGCCACAATTGGTCTGCTATGGCCAGTCGGAAGGATGCTTTATGCTCTTGGATACTATGTAAGTGCTGAAAAAAGGATGCTCGGGTTAATTATCAGTATGCTACCTCTCTTTGTTTTAGTTCTGGGAGGATTTCTCGGATGCGCCTGGAATCTCTACGAAGTAATTTACTCAAAGCACTAAATAACTATCTTGAAGAGAACAATAGTTAAAATTAAATTAAAGTTTCTTAAGTTTTATCACGGGAGTAATTGATCATGTTGATTTCAATAGCCAGTAAGCTTTCACTGTTACTAATATTATTGTGTTCATTTAATTCGCACTCAAATGATTTAAAAGATTTTGTTGAGAGTAGCTCGCGAAGTGAGGCTAATATACTTAGAGATGTTTACAGAAATCCCTTTGAGACCTTATCTTTTTTTAAGCTTAAACCTGATATTAGTGTTGTTGAGCTTTCTCCAGGAGGAGGCTGGTACACCGAGATATTAGCACCATACTTGAAAGAGTCAGGAAACTTAATCGTTGCTCATTTTAATCCTGATTTAGGTGGTTATTACGAAAAAAGCCGACGCCGTTTCGAAGAAAAAATCAAAGATAATGAGATTTTTGAAGCGATGACTATCGTAAATCTTGATGCACAATTCTCTAAGCCCGGTGAGGCCGACGCAGTACTAACCTTTCGTAACTTACACAATTGGATAGGTCCGCAGTTGGATGTCATCTTAAACAGTGTCTATTTATCCCTTAAATCGGGGGGGATACTAGGGGTTGTTGAGCACAGGGCTGAACCGGGAACTAGCATCGAAGCAATGAAGAAAAGTGGATACGTTACTGAAGAGTGGGCGATTTCCGAGGTAGAGAAAAAAGGATTTGTTCTATTGGCTAGGTCAGAATTAAACGCCAATCCGCGCGATACCAAAAATCATCCACGAGGAGTCTGGACACTTCCTCCGTCTATGGCAATGAAAGAACAAGATAAAAAGAAGTACGAGGCAATTGGGGAAAGTGATCGAATGACATTACTTTTTCAAAAACCCTAGAAAATGAGCTACATGAAATCAGACAGATCGGACTTTCTAGAAGGTTATTACCCTTCTCGCTGGCCTGTTGAGTGTGGCGGAAATCGTAGGCAAAAATCTGCTTTTGGTGGAATCTTTGCACGAGAAGGAGACCCCGAAGTCGTAAGTGTCAAGAATGGGCGATGGAATGTAATGACAATTCATAGAGGGCCCGGAGAGCTTTATCTCGCAGGGACAATGCCCTCGTTTAAAGGCCCTCCACCCTTCGGCTGGTTGCAAAAATTAGATCCAGACTCTCTTGATGTAATTTCTGAGTCTCGAGAGTTGCCGTGTGGAGACCACGTTTGGTGTGGTGCGATAGCCGCTCACGCCAACGGCAATATAATGATGGTCAATGGAAATTATCTTCACAGCCTCTCACCTGATTGCGAAGTAGTGAGGGAAGCTAAGCTACCTGTAGACCAGGCGCATAATGGATTGATCGTGTTATCAGATGGAACCATTGTCACCAAAGATTTGCGTTTAGAAAATCAGGGCCAATCGACTATAAGCCGGCTTGATCCAGATACCCTGGAATTATTGCACGAACCTTTGATTCTCCCAGAGGGATCGATGGGTAGAATAGCAAGTGATAAAACCGAAAAAGGAGAATTTATTTACGTGCCAGGCATTGAAAAAGTTTGGCGAATTGCTGTCGAGCCTGATGAGCTCAAATTGGATGAAACCTGGTGTCCCCGTTATCGTCGCATTGGAGGATCCCAGGGCTTGTCTTGGGATGGGTGTCTATCAGAGGACTATCTTTGGCTTATGGATAATGGCGATATAGATTCTCTGCGGGCAATCTACGGAAACCACCCCAACGGAAGGTTTCAAGCTGAAGATTTTGAAGCGCTCTCACGTTTGAGCTGGCAAAGAGCAGCGCCTTGGAGTGGACAACAACGATTATTAAGGTTTTCTCTTTGGGATGGATCCCTAAAAGAAATTTCACCCTTTGGCGCAGCGGGCGGAGGTATCATAGCGCCCCCCGTCAATGTTCCTGAGCATAAGATGTGTATAGCATGGGACAGTATCAACGGAGGTTTAGCCGGTATTTCAACTGACTCAGAAGAACTCAAGTTGGCCTGGAAGATTGATGTTAGGCCCTCAATGCAGCCAGTGGTTTTTCCAGACTCAGGCGAGTTAGTGATTAATGACTATCAGGATAGGGACGATCAAATAATAGTTGTGGATATTAGAAGTGGCGAATTAATAAGCAAAGTCAGTCTCAGCTCGCCACTAGCCAACGGAATGTTCCTCAGTCCAGGTTTTGAACGAGATATTTACTACTGCTCGACCCTAACTTTTGCTCGAGTTCGGTGGCGCTAACAATGCTTCTCTATTAAATTCAAAGCCCAAGTTATGATTCTCGGATTATCCTCAGCATTTAGAATGTATTCCTGTCCTTGTCCCTTGCACTCTAGAGTGCATTCATTCTCATTTTCCCATTTCAATCGGTTTAAAAACAAATCTTTTGATTTAGAAAAATACTTTTTGGGGAACCTCCAATGAGACCGTGTTTTCCCTTTTTCGGTGAGAATGAGATCAGCGCTGGTTTTTTTAAAAATGCCGTAGCCAGGGAGTTTTTTTTTAACGCCTGACAGACCTATTCTTTTTCGTCCTATGTACAAAGCGTTGTTTGGGTAGTTCGATCTTTCGCCAAATCCATGAGGATGGACAAGTCCTCGTTCCTTTAGATAATTCTTAATATCAATGTCAGAAGTCAAAATGTCTTCTATTTGTAACCAACCAAATAAATGATGGGTATCCCGTTCTTTTGAAGAGAAACGTCTGAACCAGCCGAAAAATAAAAATAGATCGTCTTTCTCGACCTTCCTATTACGAAGTTCAGATTGTGACGAATTGGCTTGTCCAAATAAACCGATTCCAGTTCGGAGGTCAGGGTCGAAGTGACAGTAATCAGTTCTCGAAACTGACGAAACAGAAGCTTCCCTCAAAGCAACTTCTCCAGATATTCCATGGATCTTCAGGTCAGCGTACTTGTGAGGAGAAGGTACCTTAGAAGGAATTGGTATCGAAAAGATTGTGTCATCTGGAAATATAGGCGATGCCGTTCTTCCCGAGCTCGAGTCAAATCCTTTTCTACTTAGAATTATTCTTCTCATCTCTGTTAGCTTTAGTTTGTTTAGAAAATACCGATAAAAAAAACTTGTTACAAGCTGAACGAAAACATTGTTAAATGGTGAATGATGGATGTTTCAAATCTCCTAGATAATTTAAACGAACCTCAACGCGAATGTGTTGCCGGACCCAAGGGAAGTTCTCTGGTGCTCGCTGGTGCGGGTAGCGGTAAGACGAGGGTTTTGGTGCACAGAATCGCTTGGCTTATTAAGGCAGAGGGCATTTCGCCATTCAGCATCCTTGCGGTTACCTTCACGAACAAAGCTGCGTCAGAAATGAGAGCGAGAATCGAAGGCTTATTAGGTTCTTCCCTTCGAGGGATGTGGGTAGGTACTTTTCACGGTATTGCCCACCGAATTTTGCGGGCTCACTACGAAGATGCTGGATTGCAAAGGGACTTCCAAATTTTAGATTCGGATGATCAGATTAGGTTGGTGAAGCGGGTGATTCTTAGCCTGGATTTAGATGAAAAAAAATGGCCAGCGCGGCAGGCCACTTGGTGGATAAATAGTCAAAAAGACGAGGGCTTAAGACCAAAAAATATAGAGCACATGGATGACCTCTACATTAAAACACACCTGGCGATATATACCGCTTATGAGGACGCCTGTTTGCGTGGTGGTATGGTTGACTTTGCAGAGTTGCTTCTGAGAGCCCACGAGCTTTGGTTAAAAAAACCTGAACTTCTTAAGCATTACCAAAATCGCTTCTCCGCATTGTTAGTAGACGAGTTCCAGGATACAAATTCTGTTCAGTATGCTTGGTTGAGGGTGCTTGCTGGAAACAACGACAATCTCATGGTAGTGGGTGATGATGATCAATCCATTTACGGTTGGCGCGGAGCGAAAATTGAGAATATTCAGCAATTTTCGAAAGATTTTCCACAGTCCAGCACCATCAGGCTTGAACAAAACTATCGGTCTACTTCCAACATCTTAAAGGCCGCTAATGGGCTTATCGATCAGAACTTTGGCCGTTTGGGTAAGGAGCTTTGGACAGACTTGGGCGATGGTGAGCCTCTTAACTTGTTTTCAGGCTTTAACGAGATCGATGAAGCTCGTTACATTGTAGATCGGATAAAAGATTGGACTGCTCAAGGCAATATGCGAAGAGAAGCTGCAATTCTATATAGATCTAACGCGCAGTCAAGGGTCCTTGAGGAAGTTCTTCTAAGAAGCCAGATCCCATACAAAATATATGGGGGACAAAGATTTTTCGAGCGTATGGAGATAAAAAATGTTCTTGCATACATGCGTTTAATTAACGCACCATCCTCAGACTCAGCCTTTGAAAGAGTCGTCAATACACCGCCCCGAGGAGTTGGAACTAAGAGCGTTGATGAAATTAGAGGTTTTGCGAGGGAAAATAATATCTCTTTGTGGGACGCGTCTCAGCGGTTAGTTGAGGATAATATTCTTAGCTCGCGTGCTTCCAATTCGGTTCGTGGATTTATCGATTTTATAGTTCTGTTAACAAAAAAAAGTGATCAGCTCGATCTTGAAGAAATAGTTGAACTGGTAGTGAGGGAGAGCGGACTGAAAGAGTATCACATGAAAGAAGGCGGCGAGAGAGGCCAGGCGAGACTGGAAAATCTAGCAGAACTTGTCACTGCAGCTCAAACCTTTGATCCTTCCTTCGAGTATTTGTTAGATGACGACGGCGTTGAGCCTGAAGGATCTCAGCTTAGTGATTTAGAAGAATTTTTAAACCACGCCTCCCTTGAAGCTGGTGAGCAGCAGGCGGGTGATAGTGAAGATTGTGTTCAGATGATGACGATGCACAGTGCCAAGGGTTTGGAATTCCCGTTAGTCTTTTTGGCCGGTATGGAAGACGGACTATTCCCTCATACAATGTCCATGGAGGAACCAGGACGATTAGAGGAAGAACGAAGACTCTGTTATGTCGGTATAACGAGAGCGATGAGAAAACTTTATTTAACGTACGCAGAGTCCAGAAGAATCCACGGCAACGAGACAATGAACAGGCCCTCAAGATTTATCTCTGAAATTCCCGAGGAGGTTATAAAAGAAGTACGAATGAATAATACCGTTGTACTCAACGCACCAAAACGCAGGGTAAGAGATGGCATAGTTGATGGGACAGACTTTAGACTGGGTCAGCGGGTAATACACGATAAATTTGGGGAAGGTGTGATCTTGAATTACGAAGGAAATGGAACCTCTGCCAGAGTTCAGGTAAATTTTAATTCTGGCAGTAAATGGCTAGTTATGGCTTACGCTAACTTAAAAGCGGTGGGATAAAATGATGAGATTATTTTTACTAGTTTTCGCGTTGTTCGCGGCCGGTTGCGACACAGAGACAGCTAAGAACATTGCAGAAGTAACCAGTCCTGAAATTAAAAAAATTTATAACTGGAAAATGGTTACGACTTGGCCAAAAAATTTGCCAGGCCTTGGTACTTCACCAGAGCGAATGGCAAAAAAGATCGAACAGATGAGCAACGGTCGGCTAAAAATTAAAGTTTATGGAGCAGGAGAGATCGTCCCGGCGATGGAGGTATTTGAGACAGTTTCGCAAGGAACCGTCCAACTGGGTCATGGAGCCTCATACTATTGGAAAGGAAAGGTCCCAGTCGCCCAATTCTTTACAGCTGTACCGTTTGGCTTGACTGCCCAGGAGATGAATGGCTGGCTCCTTCATGGCGGCGGTCTCGAGTTATGGCGAGAGCTTTACGATCGCTACAACCTTTTTCCTATCCCGGGCGGCAACACTGGGGTTCAAATGGCCGGTTGGTTCAACAAAGAGATTACATCCCTAGAAGATATTAAAGGTTTAAAAATGAGGATTCCTGGGTTAGGAGGAGAAGTCTTTGAAGCCGCTGGTGGAACTGCCGTCAGAATGGCCGCCAGTGAGATATTTACAAGCATGCAGACAGGGGTGATCGATGCAACCGAATGGGTAGGCCCATATAATGATTTATCTCTTGGGCTCCATAAGACTGCGAAATATTACTATTACCCTGGTTGGCAAGAGGCAGGGCCTACGTTAGAGGTTATTGTTAATAAAGATGCTTGGAATAGTTTGCCTGCTGACCTTCAAGCTATTCTTGAAACCGCTTCTCTAGCCGCAAACACTGATATGCTCGCAGAATATACCGCTCGGAACAATTTCTCGCTAAGAGAACTTTTAGATCAGGGTGTTGAGCTACGACCGCTCCCACAAGACGTCTTGGATGTTTTCCGGGAAATTTCCTACAAACTGATTTCCGAAATTCCTTCTGCTGATGATGAATTAAGTCAAAGAATATACGAGTCTTACAATGAGTATAGGAAAGGCGTGATAGGTTATCATCAGATATCAGAGCGTGCCTTCATTAACGTTCGAGGCGACGGCGAATAATGGATCTGCGCAAGAAATCGGAACGTCCAGGCTGGTTTGTCCGAAGAGAAATAGCACCGTTTACGTTAGAAGAACCAGAGGTTAAGAAAATATTAGAAACAGCGAACCACGCTGTTGTTAGTTGGGTGACTAAGGATTCAAAACCAGTCACAGCTATAATGTTATACGTAATGGTTGATGGTAAAATAACCGTTACCTCAACTACCAATCGTGCAAAATACTGCGCCTGGAAAAGAAACCCAGCCACTTCTTTTTGTATTTGGGACCCAAATAATATTGGGCGCCAGGTCGTACTGAGAGGGGAAGTTGAAATTACACAAGACAATCAACTGCTTCGTAGGTACACAAATGGCTTCCTAACTAATGCGAGGAACGGGCGAGCGCCTTCGGTCGAGCGGCTAGAAAGGGAGCTCGCCAAATTCGATGCGCCAGATCGGCATATGATGCAGCTAAATGTAAAAAAGATCCTCTCTCACAATCTTGACGAGCTATTAAAAGTTGAGCAAGAAGGGCGCGACGTTTGGTCGTAGAAAAACTATCCGTATAAGATTCCCGGCAACCAGGTCGCTAGACTGGGATATAAAGCAAGCAAAAACAATAAGATTAACTGAATTAAAACAAAGGGGATTACCCCTTTGTAAATATCTTTCGTCTCCACCTGGGGAGGAGCAACCCCTCGAAGATAAAAAAGAGCAAAGCCAAAAGGGGGTGTTAAGAAAGACGTTTGCAAATTAACTGCAATCATTATCCCTAACCAAATTGGGTCCACTCCAAGAGCGAGCAAGGCGGGCCCCACGATAGGGACGACTATAAAAGTTATTTCTATAAAATCTAAAATAAATCCTAAGAGAAAGATAACTAGCATGACTATGATCAATGCGCCGGTCGTGCCTCCAGGAATAAGAGAGAACCAGTGTTCGATTAACTCTTCACCACCATAGCCTCTAAAGACCAATGAAAATACCGAAGCACCGATTAAGATAAAAAACACCATCGATGTGGTTTTAGTTGTAGAAATCGATATTTCACGTAGGTTGTCTCGATTAAATTCTTTTTTAAAGATGGCCAAAAAAATTGCCCCCAGGGCGCCTACACCAGCCGCCTCGGTAGGCGTCGCTACGCCTGTCAAGATTGAACCAAGGACAGCAAAGATAAGAGTGAGTGGCGGGATTACGCTTACAAAAAGATCCGAAACTGTGACAGGTTCTTGGTCCTGTATCGCTGGGGCAAATTTAGGGTTAGAGATAGAAACAAGAACTATATATAAAAGGTAAAGCACCACTAACAAGATGCCCGGTATCAAAGCTCCAGCAAACAGATCTCCAACGGACACGGCCTTAGTATTAAATATCCCCTGCGACAATTGGGCCTGTTGATATGCATTTGATAAAACGTCTCCCAAGAGTACCAGAGCGATCGAAGGAGGAATAATTTGTCCTAGGGTACCAGTCGCAGAGATTGTGCCTGTAGCTAGTGGAATATGATAGTTTGACTTGAGCATTATTGGTAAGGCCATTAGGCCCATGGTCACCACGGTTGCTCCAACAATCCCAGTGCTGGCGGCCATTAGCATGCCCACTAGGGTTACCGAGATCCCGAGCCCCCCTGGAAATTTCCCAAACGCTCTCCCCATTGTATTGAGGAGTTGTTCCGCAAGTTTAGTTTTCTCCAACGTCACACCCATTAGGACAAAAAGTGGAACAGCAACCAGCGTTTGGTTTGAGATAATCCCGAAAATCCTGCTCGGTATAGCAGACAAGAAAGAGGGATCGAATGTTCCAAAAAAGATACCAATCGCCGCGCCAATCAACGCCGTCCCCGCTAGGGAAATTGCAACAGGATAGCCAAGTATAAGCACTGCAAAAACGGCTAAGACTAAAATTATTGGTGCTAGGGTCATCGTGACTTTAGACGGGACAAATTTTTCAAGACGTCAGAAATTCCTTGTAAACCAACGAGTATTGCCATCACCGGAATCAGTGTTTTAAGGAGGAATACTCCTGGTAAACCTCCGGGATCTGGTGAGCTTTCTTGAACAGACCAAGCAAATCTCACATATTCAAGACTTACAAAGAATATAAAAAGGCAAAATGGCATAAGAAATAACAGGGTGCCTATTATATCGATAATTGCTTTATTTTTTTCTGAAAATCTCTCATGTAAAACGTCTACGCGAACGTGTCCTTTTTCCTTAAGAGTAAAGGCAATGCCTATCATAAATACGCATCCATGGAGATACATGACTAATTCTTGCATGCCTATCGAACCAACATTAAAAATATAACGAGCTGCGACAACCCCACATGTAAAAAGCACCATCAATGGAGTGAACCAGGCTATTGTCCTGCCCGTGACATCAGTGATCCAGTCAATCGTCTTAATTATTTTAAAAATTGATGCTCTCCTTCGACCTGCAGAAAAATGCCATCGCTATTTATGAGTTGGCCGGGCATCTCCTCTCGTCATCTTCATACTTGTCTTAATTATACCCGAAGGGATTCATAAAAAATTCCCGCAAATACCAAGGAAGATAAAAAATCCTACCCAGTGGTTATTTAAAAAGGCTTTAAAGCAATTTTCTCGAGTTGCCTTTGAAAGTAAGAGGTGTTGATATAAAAAACACAAACCCGCACTGAAAATAGAGAGGTAATAGATTAAACCAAACTCATGCGATTTGCCCAATAGCGTTAAAACGCCGAGAAAAAAAAATTGCAGCACTCCGATGATTAAACGACTAAATTTTCCAAATATGATTGCTGTCGACTTCAAAGCAAGTTTAATGTCATCGTCTTTGTCCACCATGGCGTACTCGGTGTCGTAAGCGATTACCCACGCCCAATTTGCCACTAGTAATAACCACATTGTGGTATCTAGGCTTCCTCCTCCTGCTGAGAAAGCCATTGGTATACCCCACGAAAAAGCTATTCCTAAGACGGCTTGTGGGAAATGCGTGTGTCTTTTCATAAAAGGATAAACGCCCATTAATGCTAGTGCCCCAAACGCCAAGATTATTGTTGAGGTGTTGAGAGTTAAAACTAGAAAAAAGCATGGGACTAATAAACAGGTGAGCACTAAAAAAGCGATTTTGACAGAAATTGCTTTGGTCGCGAGTGGCCTTAACCTAGTTCTTTTTACGTGCGGATCAAAGTCTTTATCTGCAAGATCATTAATCACGCAGCCGGCAGATCTAGCTAAAATAGTTCCCATTGTGAAAACAAAAAAAAGATGTAAGCCTGGCCAACCGGCGGAACATACCCATAAAGCCCAAAGAGTTGGCCAAAGTAAGAGGAAAATCCCAATTGGACGGTTTAGCCTCGTTAGGGAAACAGACGCTTTAAATAGCGCTAGCCTGTCTGCCCGTACCGGATTTAACATGGGATGATCTCAGTTGTTAGTTTTAATGGTAGGTATAATTAATGTAGTATACGTCGCTCAAACAGTCCTTAACAGTTTGAATACGGGAAAGAATAAAGAACGCAAGTAAGAGTAATTTAGATGAAGACATGGCAATGCATTGTTTGTGGTTTTGTATACGATGAGGCAGAGGGATGGGAAGAGGACGGAATACCTCCCGGAACTCCCTGGGATGAAGTTCCTGAAGACTGGCTTTGTCCAGAGTGTGGTGTTGGGAAAATAGATTTTGAGATGATGGAGGTGTAACGATTGACGGACGATCGGTCGGCGCTAACTAAGAAAATCCTTTTAGGAATGCTCTCGGGTTTGCTTTTGGGATCCTTGGTTCACTTCTTATCCCTAGACGACTCCAATCCCATAATACAATTTGGTATAAACGGTATCATAGAACTGGGTGGGCAGATATTCATCCTTACCTTAAAACTGCTCGTGGTCCCGCTTGTTTTTGTTTCCCTCGCGTGCGGTTCGAGCAACCTTTCTGGGGGGACGAGCCTTGGAAGGATTGGGATTAAAACGCTCGTTTTATACCTCTTCACAACGGCAGCAGCAATAAGTCTAGCACTGATTGCTGCAAATCTGATAAATCCTGGTTTAGGAATGTCTTTAGCGTCCGATACGGTTTTTGTAGGTAAAGAAAGTCCACCGATAAAGCAGGTTTTTCTAGATATCTTCCCGAGCAATCCTGTCAAAGCAATGGCTGAAGGAAACATGTTACAGGTCATTGTTTTCGCAATTTTAGTAGGGGTCGCAATTTCAAAAAGTGGCGAACATGGCTCTAGATTGCGTGATGGTTTAAACGATTGGAACGAGGTCATAATGAAACTTGTTCTTATGTTGATGTCGGTAGCGCCAATCGGTGTCTTTTGCTTGATGACAGCGGTTTTTTCAAATATGGGATTTGCAGGAATTTTAGATCTCGCTAAATATTTCTTCAATGTGGTCTTAGTTCTAGTTGTGCATTTTGCCCTGACCTATTTTCTCCTTTTAAGACTTCTCGCAGGTTTGAGCCCGCTCCGATTTTTCAGGGATTTCTATCCTGTAATGGTCTATGCGTTCTCTACAAGCAGTTCTAGCGCTACCTTGCCGGTTACGCTTCAAACACTTGAGAATAAAATGGGTGTAAAGAAAGAGGTTGCCTCTTTTACGGCTCCTTTGGGGGCTACGATTAATATGGACGGCACTGCAATTATGCAGGGAGTGGCGACAGTATTTATAGCTCAAGCCTATTCCGTGGATATAGGATTATTTGGCTATATGACGGTTATACTCACTGCGACGATGGCTTCGATCGGAACAGCGGGAGTCCCAGGAGTTGGCCTGATTACTTTAGCTTTGGTCCTTCAGCAGGTTGGCCTTCCTGTCGAGGGAATTGCTTTAATCATTGGTGTGGATCGATTGTTGGATATGCTGAGAACTGCTATCAATGTAGGCGGTGACGCCACTGTCGCGGCTATTGTCGCTAAGAGTGAGGGCAAGCTAGATTATTAGAAGTTTATAAAATGATTTCTACGCAAGGTTGAGTTTATCTTCGCTCAAAACCCATCGCTTGACTAATCGTTTTGCCTTTTCTGTGTCTTGGGCTAGCAGCTTCGTAGCCATCTCAATAGATTCAATCGCGATTTTTTTATCTCTTTGAAGGTCGGCGATCTTTAACCGAAGTTCGCCCGATTGAAGTGTTCCAAATATTTCTCCTGGCCCTCTCATTTCCAGATCTTTTTCTGCTATGAAAAAGCCATCATTACTCGTTCTCATCACATCTAGTCTTTCTCGGCTTATAGTCCCGAGTGGTTTTTTGTAAAGCAGGAGGCAATGGGAGGCCTCGCTTCCTCGCCCAACCCTGCCCCGCAGCTGATGCAGCTGGGCTAGGCCTAGCCTCTCCGAATTTTCTATGATCATCAAACTTGCATTTGGTACGTCTACACCAACTTCAATTACGGTAGTACAAACTAGAAGATTAATATTGCCTTTTTTAAATCCCTGCATGACTTTATTTTTTTCTTGCGAACTTAGTCGTCCATGTACGAGACCTATCGAAACCTTTGGTAATCTCTTCCGTAGGTCGCTAGCTACTTCTTCAGCTGCCTCGCATTCGAGAGTCTCAGATTCAGTAATAAGAGTACAAACCCAATAAGCCTGTCTTCCGGCTTGGCAAGCAAAATTTACCTGCCCTATAACGTCTTCTCTTCTATCAGAAGATAATACAGAAGTTTTTACAGGTGTTCTTCCCGGTGGAAGTTCATCCAGGATAGAGACGTCCATTTCAGTATAAAACCCCATAGAAAGTGTCCTGGGGATTGGAGTAGCGGTCATGATCATCTGGTGAGGACTTGAATTTTCCTTGGCTCCTTTTTTTCTGAGTGCTAGGCGCTGATTTACACCAAATCTGTGTTGTTCGTCGATTATCACAAGTCCGAGGTTTTTAAAATTTACTTCTTTTTGAAAAAGAGCGTGTGTTCCAATTGCGAGATCGATTTCTCCTTCGGTAATTTTCTGCATCAACTCCTTCCTAGCGACGCCCCTAACATTTGCGGTTAATAAGCAAACCTTCACGCCGATCGGACGCAACCAAGTTTCAAGAGTTGCGAAATGTTGTTCCGCCAGCAATTCGGTCGGCGCCATCAAAGCTGTTTGAAGACCATTCTCATGTGCATGGACAGCTGCCAAAGCTGCCAGTACGGTTTTTCCGGATCCTACGTCGCCTTGCACCAGCCTATGCATCGGAAAATCCTTGAGCATATCTTCGGAGATTTCCGCGGAAACGCGCTTTTGTGCGTTTGTAAGTTGAAACGCAAAAGCGTCAATAACCTCTCTATATAATTTACCTGGGATTGAAAGTTTTGAAGCTTTAAGAGTTTTTAGCTCTTCACGGAGCAACCTGGTCCTGACTTGATGCGCGGTTAGCTCATCTAAACTCAATTTTTTCTGTGCTGGGTGTCTGCCTTCGTTAAGCAGATCTGTCTCAGCGTCGGCCGGAGGCTGATGAAGATATCGGATAGATGTCGTTAAATTAGTAGATGAGCTTTCGGAAGCCAGATCTTCAAGCGGGAACCTATGGAGTTGTGATAATGCCTCGCTTACTATCTTTCGATAACGGCTTTGAGTCACTCCCTCAGTTGAGGGATAGATTGGCGTTAGATTTTTTGATTCTTCATTTTCAATCGTTGCTTCTGAATATTCCGGATGATAGATCTCCGGTCCGGTCGCTCCTTGTCTAACTTCTCCATAACACCTTACTTTCTCGAGACGGTCTAAATTCTGTTGTTGGCGCTTAGAGAAATAATAAAATCTCAAACCAATCCTTCCAGATGGATCTTCAAGGAATGCCAATAGACTTCGCCGACGCCCATAGATGATCTTAATCTCGCTTATCCTCCCTTCTAAGAGATAAGCTCCCCCCGTGACAACCGAACCGATAGGAGAAGTTCTTGTTCTATCTTCGTATCTGTATGGAAGATGGAAAACTATATCTTCTATCGTTTTTATACCAATTTTTAAAAGTTTATTCTGGAGACTCGGTCCAACGCCTTTTAATGACTCAACTGGTATTTTGCTGAGATCCTTTTGAGGCGCTTCTTCAGTCAATCGCACTTGGCAATTGCATCAATCTCTACGATTGCCCCTTTTGGGAGACATGAGACTTCAACCGTAGCCCGGGCTGGGTAAGGCGGTTTAAAAAGTTGTACCATCTTCTCGTTAATTAGATCGAAGTTTGTCAAGTCTGTTAGATAAATGTTTAATTTCAGAATATCATCCATGGAAGCATCTGCTTCAGAGAGAATCGCCAATATGTTGGCGAAGACTTGGTCGGTCTGCTCTGAGATTCCTGTATGCACGATCGCGGTGTCCCCTGGGATAATCCCAATTTGGCCGCTGATATACAGAGTTCCCTGATTTTTTATTCCTTGGCTATAGGGACCAATTGCTGAGGGAGCCGACGCTGTTGATACCAGGTTTTTCATTAGTTTCTTGCTCTAAGGATACGATTCACTCCTTTGATCGTTCTTATCTTTTTTATAACTGCAGCAAGATGAATTCGATCTTTGATACTAATTACTAGATTAACGATACTGAGGTGAGCATCTTTTTCAAGGAAATTAATTCGCTCTATGTTTGCATTTGCGTTAGTCACTGCAGAGGCAAGTATGGCTATCATGCTTCTGTCGTGTTCGAGTTCTAGTCTCAGTTCAACCGAAAATTCTTGGTCTAGGCCAGACGCCCATCTGACCTCCATTATCTCCTGAGGCTTTTCTAGGAAGTCGGCCATATTTTTACAAGCATCTATGTGGATAACAATCCCCTTCCCAGCAGAGAGGTGCCCGATAATGGGATCGCCAGGGATAGGCCGGCAGCACTTCCCATAGCTCACTACCATGCCCTCAGTCCCTTTAATTGCTAGCGGCCCCCCGGTCTCGGAAAATAGTGGATTTTCTCCCGATTCGCCTTTCAGTCTGCTTGCTACAAGACTTGCCATCTGATTGCCGAGGCCTATCTCCCTTAGTAAGTCATCGAAACCGGATATGTCTCTTTCGTCAAGGATTGTTTGAAGAACATCTTTGTCTAATTTATCTATGGTTAGCTCATACTGACGCAAGGTCTGTTCCAAAAGTCTCTTGCCTAGATCCGTAGCTTCAACTTCTTGCTGCTGTTTTAGAGTATTTCGTATGCCGGCTCTTGCTTTAC
The DNA here is from genome assembly GCA_913428515.1 of uncultured Gammaproteobacteria bacterium. Taxonomy (GTDB): domain Bacteria; phylum Pseudomonadota; class Gammaproteobacteria; order Pseudomonadales; family Azotimanducaceae; genus UBA9659. Next base: position 31,423 of record CAJYCI010000005.1, read on the forward strand.
CCGTCACTATAAAATTAAGCCAAGTCGGATTTGGTCTTGCTCCTGGCGCTCTAATTATCTCTACCGTTTGTCCGGACTCAAGTGTTGCCGATAAGGGCGCAAGCCTTCTGTCGATTCTGCATGCAATGCAGGCATTTCCAATATCAGTATGGACTGCGTAGGCAAAATCTATCGGAGTTGCTCCCTGAGGAAGGTCAAAAATTTGACCCGTCGGTGAAAAAACGTATACGTCATCTGGAAACAAGTCTACTTTTACACTTTCTATAAATTCGAGGGAATCGCCGGCGTTTTTTTGAATTTCCAATAAGCCCTTCATCCATTCAATAGCCCTGCCCCCAGATTTGTTTGGCGAATCATCAGTTGTTTTGTAGAGGTAATGTCCGGCCAATCCGTTATTAGCGAAGGTTTCCATATCATGGGTTCGGACCTGAATCTCTATGGGGATCCCGTGCATACCAAAAAGCGTTGTATGCAATGACTGATAGCCATTGGATTTGGGGATTGCTATGTAGTCCTTGAACCTTGCGGATACTGGCTTATATAAATTGTGCACCGCTCCAAGGGAGCGATAGCAATCATCAACTTCAGTGACAACGATCCTGAAAGCGTAAACGTCCATTATCTCGCTGAAGGACTTTCGTTTGTTGCGCATCTTTTCATAAATACTGAATAGATGTTTTTGTCTTCCGAATACTTCTCCAGAAATGTTGAGTTTAGACAAGCAATTTTCTATCGATTCTTTTATCTGATCAACTATCTCAGTCCTGTTCCCCCGTGCTTTCTTCACTGCTTTTTCAATCATCGAGGATCGAAGTGGGTACATTGCTTTGAAGCCTAATTCTTCAAACTCAACACGAAGATTATTCATGCCAAGCCTAAGAGCGATCGGGGCATATATTTCGAGAGTCTCCTTAGCTATCCTCCTTCTTTTCTCTGGGTTTAAATATCCGAGTGTTCTCATGTTATGCAATCTGTCTGCTAGTTTAACGAGGA
>CAJYCI010000006.1 GCA_913428515.1 uncultured Gammaproteobacteria bacterium
GCTTTAGGAAGATTTTAAAGATGCTTTATTTTGAGCTAGCTTGGAGAAATCTTTTTCGAAACACTCGGCGAACATTATTAACGTGTCTTTTAATCAGCTCAGGCCTAGCAGTTTTAGTATTTGCAGACGGAGCAATACGAGGCATGGAAAAACTCATGATTGGTAGCCTCACTAAAACTCTCCAAGGCGAAGGTCACATAAACCGCACGGGCTTCAGACAAAATTCAGATGTCGATCTGTATTTGGAAAATCCAAGCTCTATCGCGGATCAATTAAGTGATGATGAGAGAGTTGCTGCTTTCAGTGTTAGAGTGCTTTCTGGCGGGATGATTGGATCTCCATATAACTCCGTTGGTGGAGTCATTTATGGTGTTAATGCCGAGCAAGAAAAAAAGGTTAGCAAAATAAAGGATGCTATCGTCGTAGGCGATTATCTTACCGGCAGAAAAAGAGAACTCCTAATTGGAAACAAGATGGCGGCTCTTCTAGAAGTCAGAGCTGGGGACCGGATTGTTTTGACTGCCGCGGATGCCAACAGTAATGAATTAACACAAGACCTCTTTCGTGTTGCAGGGATTTTTAAGTTCGGAAACAGGGAGCTCGATGAAGGAGTAGTATTTATCAACCTCGCTGACGGACAAACATTACTCGGCATGAAAGAGGGCGCACACCAGATCGTGCTGCAATTTAAAGACGAGGCAACCTCCCGAGATAATGAATTCGCTCTCCTAGGCAACAAATCAGCAGAGGACATCGAATGGACGGGGTGGTTAAAGTTGAATCCTTCGATCGGCGCTATGTTGGATTACACAAGTGCCGGGACAACCATAATTGGGTTTATACTTTTTATTTTGATCTCTTTGGGTGTCATCAACTCTCTTTTCATGTCTATATACGAACGGATCTACGAGTTTGGTGTGCTTAGCGCTATCGGAACTAGTCGTTGGGAAGTTATTAGCTTGGTGCTTTTGGAGGCTCTATTTCTTGGCATCATAAGCTCTCTGATTGGATTAGTTATTGGGTTTCTTGCAAATTATTACTTTAGTCTGAATGGTCTCCCGCTTGGAGAAATGGAGTTTTCTGGCGTTATGTTTGGAAACGGTAATTTATACACAGAACTAGTACCCGATCAGTTCATCTTTTTACCGCTGTATGTAATTTTATTAACTTTGATCACAGCTATTTACCCAGCCGTCTTTGCGTCAAGAATTATACCAACCGAGGCACTTCAACGCGCACTCTAGGATGCGAAACATGAATATTATTAAAACGAGCAATTTATACAAATATTACGGCGTAGCAGAAACTACTGTCAGAGCAGTAGACGGCGTTAGCTTCGAGATAAAAAGAGGCGAGTTTACCGCAATCATAGGGCCATCAGGATCAGGAAAAACTACGTTGCTCCATTTAATCGGAGGACTCGATACTCCGGACCAAGGCGAGATAGAACTATCCGATCAAAAGATTGGTGCCATGAGAGGGAACCAACTGTCGGACTTCCGGCGAGATCACATTGGGTTTATTTTTCAAGCGTACAATCTGATCCCAGTTTTAACCGCGTCAGAAAATATCGAGTATATTATGTTGCTCCAAGGAATAGAAAAAAAAGAAAGAAAAAAAAGGGTTGACCAGATACTCGAAATAGTTGGACTTTCAGGGCTAGGGGATCGTCGGCCCGCGAAACTTTCGGGAGGCCAGCAGCAAAGAGTCGCGGTGGCAAGAGCGATGGTATCTAAACCCGATATCATATTAGCGGACGAACCGACTGCCAATCTGGACAGTAAAACAGGAACGAAGCTTCTTGAAGTGATGCGTGATCTAAATAAAGAATTCGAAATGACTTTTGTTTTTTCTACCCACGACGAAAAGATCATGGATCTCGCCACGCGCTTAATTCACCTGCGCGACGGGATTATCGAAAAAGATGAACGAAAGTAAACGTTAAATGCCCTTCCTTTTGCTTGCTCTCTTTGTATTGGCCGAGCCCAACTTAGCGGAAATAAGATTGAGCGGATACGCTAAAACTACGCTTCTCGTTAACAAAGTTGAGAAAGCCCCACAGATAGATTTTTCTACATCCTATGAAGCCCAAAATAACTTCAGAATCATGCTTGATGGATTTCAAAACAATCTTAGTTGGGAAGTGCACTATGAAATGAATCCAATTTTTAGCTCTCAAACATCACTTTCTTCTTCGTTTGAATCAGGAAATTCTGCTTATCGTGCCTACGATGTGGACAAAATTCTTTCAGGCAGCGAAAGAAAAAATAAAACCTATCAAAACCTCGATCGTCTAAACATTCAATTCCAGTTTGACGATAGCGATCTAACCATTGGTAGACAGAGTCTTGATCTCGGTTCTGCTCGGATGATCAAACCAACGGACATCTTTTTACCCTTCAACCTGCAAACGCTTAACACCGAATATCGGATTGGCGTCGACGCTTTCCGTTATCAAAAACACCTTTCGGAGCTATCAGAAATCGATGTCGGAGTTATTTTTGGAAGGGAGGGTAAATCTAAGAATTCAGCTGCCTACCTAAGAATTCAGACAAATTTTCGTGGAGCCGACCTGAAAGTCTCTATGATCGAATATGCTAGGCAAACTCTTTACAGTTTTGGGATAGAGACAGCAATAAAAGAATCTGGGTTCTGGTTTGAATTAGCTGATGTGAAGGGTGATGAGCATTACACGCTTGTTTCTTTGGGTTTTGACCGTGCCCTCTCTGAGACACTATTTGCTCAGATCGAGTATCATCACAATGGTGCTGGTACGGATGATCCGGTTGCGTATACCCAAAAAGTTAATGAAATAGCCTACACCAAAGGAGGAGTGACTCTGTTTGGTAACGATTACCTCTTCCCATCGATCTCGGCTCAAATCTCGCCTTTATTCAACATTTCTGTTGGAGCTGTGTTTAACCTCACCGATAAATCCGCTTTCGTCTCGGTGCTTGGAGAATGGAGCGCTACCGAAAATTTCTATATCGACTTGGGATGGTACCATTTTTCGGGAAGAGATTTTTTGGAATCACCAAGCGGGACCCTTACTTTGGGGTCCGAATATGGACTGAACTCAGACATGGTATTCACAACGTTAAAGTACTATTTTTAGAAAATACGAGGATTAAAAATGACTAATTACTTAAAGGATAAAGTAGTTATTGTGACTGGCGCTGCGGCCGGTTTTGGTGAGATTCTGAGTCGAAAAATTTCATCGATGGGCGGGAAAATTGTTGCGGTAGATATCGACCAGCAAGGTCTAAAAAAAATAACCGAAGATGTGAAAGATAGAGGGGGTGAGATTATTGGCGTGGCGACTGATGTTACCGATAGAAATCAAATGCGGCATCTAGCAGACGAAGCGGTGAAGGAGTTTGATGCCATTGACATTCTGATAAACAACGCCGGAATTATGCCGCTCGCATTTTATTCAGACCATCAAAACGCCGAAGACTCCTGGGAGAAGTGTATAGATATTAACATTAAAGGAGTGTTGAACGGCATCACCTCAGTCCATGATCAGATGATCAAACAGGGGGAAGGCCATATAGTCAATCTTGCTTCTATTTACGGCAACTATCCGACAGCAGGGGGAGGGGTCTATGGCGCGACAAAGGCTGCTGTTATATTTTTATCTGAATCCCTGAGGATCGAATCTCAAGGAAAAATCAAAGTGACTATCGTTAGGCCGACGGGGGTCCCAGCAACAAATCTGGGGGCCGGCATTATCAATCCAGCAGCAGTGACAGGACTGCTCGGAGAAAATACCGCTTCATATATGAGCAAATTTGAAGCGGCAGAAGCCGGACAACTTCCCGCTTCGATGACAGATATAAACCACATTGAATACTTCGCCCTTGATCCAGAATCACTTGTCGATCAAATCATTTATGCAATAAATCAACCTAAAGGCGTGGCGATATCAGACATCACCGTGCGAGCGTCAGGAGATGGATATGTGATTTAGACAAGTCCAAAAAAAATAGCTACGCAAACAAACGACAAAATCGAGATGATTAGAAACGTTCCTTGAGCGCCAATTAAACGAGGATAATTTGCTCCCTCTTTAGTTCCGAGACCATAGGCGTGCATTAACCTACAAAGGAAAAGGGCTGCCCCAAACACATGAACAAATTCTCCAGGCGCCCCCTGAACCTCTATGAGAAAAAGAAGTAGCAGAGCTAGCGGAACATTTTCAACAAAATTAGCTTGGACTCTCAAAGCCGCGTCTGGCTGCCATTCTGGAACTTTGTCACTGCGAAGTCTGACATACAAAACAAAGTTAGCAAGAAATACAGCAAAAAGACCGTGCAAACCAATGTACAAGCTGGCGACTGGCAATGATAAAGAGTCCATTAATTTAAACCTCCTAAGAAGATCTGAACTACTCCTAAGATGGTTAAGACGAGTCCGATATAACTATACTGGTCCAACCAAAATATTTGAAAAGCCCTAGGAGAACCTTTTTCAAAATCTGGTTTTTTACCTGCCCGAAGAGCCCAAGGTAGATTTCCTACCCACAAGATAAGAAGACCGTGAGATAAAAAACCTAACCCTGATGCGACTAACCAAATATTCATGTGCCTCCTTTCATCCGTTTATAGTAAAGCTACGCATCAAACGCTTCTTTTGCTTTTAAGTCTGTGCGAAGAGTTTTTGAACCAAGATAATAGTGGAAAGCGGACCAGAAGTTGCCTGCCACCGCTAAAGTCAGTAACGAATATCTAATGGACTCTTCCCCGAATTCTGGTCTCCAAAGGTCTGAGAGGAATCCAGCGAACAAGGGTCCCAACCCTAAACCTATTAGGTTAAGAATGAATAAGAGAATCGCCGATGCAAGGCTCCGCATGACAAGCGGTGAGAGGGTTTGAGTCATAGCGAAAGTCGGGCCAAGGTACATTGGCCCAAGAATCGCTCCTGGAATAGCTAAAAGGATTGCCAAATAGGGATCGCCCGTCGTATAAAAAAGCGCCGCGAACGGAACCGATATAATTGTTGCTATCCCAGGAACCCACAAATACCAGCGTCTGTCCTTTACCCCCAGCCTATCGCTCAAATATCCCCCTAGATATGTGCCGATAACACCTGTTAGCCCAATGAAAAAAAGATAGGTAGAGGTTTCTGCAAGACCGAATCCATGGACACGCATGAAAAATGACGGCAGGAACAAGGCAACTCCATACCCCACAAAAGCATGGAGAGATCCCGCAAAGGACATGTGCCGAAACGAGTTTAGCTTCCACATGAATTGGAGAGTCTCTTTCAGAGGCACTTCCTCTTTCCTCTGGGGAACCCCGCCCGGTTCTGAATAGCCTCGAGGAGGTTCTTTGATTGTTAAAAAAAAGATCAACGCAAGCAGGATGCCGGGAAAGCCTACAACCAAGAATGCTATTCTCCAACCAAAGTACTCCCCAACCCAGCCACCAATCAATGTTCCAAGAGCGCCTCCAATAGGGATGCCCAGTGAATAGATTGATAGCGCCGTAGCCCTTTTTCGCTCAGGGTACAAGTCCGCAATCAATGAATGAATCGGTGGGGAGCATCCCGCTTCTCCTATACCTACACCAATCCTCGCAACCAGCAACATTCCAAAACTTTTAGCTGTTGATGTGAATACAGTCATGACACTCCATATAACTATGGCAAGCGAAACGATATTCTTTCTGACTCCGACATCAGCCCATCTAGCTATGGGGATTCCTGCAAAGGTATAAAAAATCGCGAAAGCTATCCCACCTAGCAAACCTAGCTGCGTATCGGACAATGAAATTTCAGCTCTTATGGGCTCAATCAGTATTGAAAAGATTTGACGATCAATGAAATTGACGATGTAAACCATTAGGAAAAGCGATAGGGCGTATGATCGATAAAACGGAGTGGGATCGAAGTCTTTTTTATTATTCAAGGCAAACCAACTAATCTGCTTTATTAGACATTTCGGAACGTCACTATTAATAGCACGAACAATGGCAGAGGGACCAGCGTTTTATATTTTGATCTAGCGGCAGAGGTTCTGCGCTAAACACTTGAAAAAACTAAATCCCTTCTTTTCCATATATTGCTGAAGGGCCAGGACCACCTGGCGCCAGTCTCCCTTCTCCACCGAAGTGGCCTTTGCCAGGAACGAAATTTACCTCGACCCGAATACCATCTGGATCCTCAAACAAAATAGAATAGTATCCAGGCGCAAAATGGTCTCCTTGTTCGGGACAACGAACTATATGGCAGTCAGGCGCTCCTTTGAGAAATTGGTAAATACTATCTACATCTTCCCTGCATTTCGCCCGAAAACAGAAGTGATGCAAGCCTACCTGATCCTGATCAAAAACCGCGACTTTTTTTCCGTCCGGGGCTTCCCTTATTAGAATCCCAGTTCGGCTTCCTATGCAGTACAAAGTCGTTGCATTTTTTACTAAGGTTTTCATTTCTAAAAAATGACACAGGGATTCCCAAAAAGGTAAGCTTTTTTTGATATCGTTCACCGTCATTTGTATATGCGCGATCCCGTTAACTTCTACTGTCATTTTTACATCTCTTCTTGATTGATTAGTTTTTCCAAAAGCTATCTTGAAAACCCTAAAACTTTGACAAAACAAAAGGGTGGAGCAACTATACCACTTGCCTAATTGATTTATGGGAAAGTAAGATTTTTTAATGAAAAATCGTAAAAGAAATATACAAGTTTTCTTCGGCGCTCTCACTTACAAGCACTACCTTGGAATTATCCTCGGTGCTTTCTTGACACTAACTGGCGGAGTCCTTCAATTCTACGAATCTAAAGCAACTGAAAATAACCAAGACAACCGTCAAGCAGAACCTTCTTTCGCCGAGACAATAAAAGAAAGAGGCGAGATAAATATCAAAGGCATTATTTACAGAGGTGCCCTCACAGATAATCTAAGCGGGTTTGGTGAAATTATTTGGCCTGATCTGATTTCGTATAGAGGAGAAATAAAAAAGGGGTTCCCGGACGGGGAAGGTGAAATGCATTACCCTGGCGGTAAAACCTATCGCGGGAGGCTTGAACAAGGAAAAATTCAGGGCTTCGGGGAAATGCAATGGTCAGACGGGCGATCATACCGAGGAGAATTCAGAGATGGCATTATTTCGGGAAAAGGTGATTTCATTGATGCCAATGGAGAACGATTTACGGGCGACTTCCGAGATGAGAAGCCGCACGGAAAGGGAACATTATTCTCACGCGATTCAAGTATTTATATGGGCCAAATGCAAAATGGATTAAAGCAGGGAAGAGGAACGCTGGCTTTTTCGGACGGAGGTCTTTACGAGGGTTCATTTGTAAAAAATCAGATGCATGGGTTAGGAGAATATACCTCTTCCGATGGAGAAACCTATAAAGGCAATTTTAAGAACGGGCAAAGAGACGGTTTTGGGCTTTCAACTTTTAGAGATGGGCGTGTCTACGAAGGGCAGTTTTCTAATGATAAACCTCAGGGAGAAGGAAAAGAAAGCTGGCCAGACGGGCGAGAGTACGAAGGAAACTGGATTGAAGGGTTTTTGCAAGGACAGGGAAAGTTATCTCTTGAGGAAGGGGAAGTTTATAAGGGCCTGTTTAAAGATGGTAAGATTGAAGGCTCAGGTGTTTGCGAAAACCAGGGAGAAAAAATTTCTTGCACTTATTTTGTAAAGAGAGGTTTGTAAAACTGCACATCCAAAGAATTTCCTATGTAAAAAAGCTTTGGCAGATCTGCTCTATATTTCAAGAGATAAAGTTTAAGAGCTGAATGAAAAGATTATGAAAGAGTTTGACTTTATTATCGTCGGTGCTGGAACCGCCGGATGCACCGTCGCAAATCGATTAACAGCAAGCGGAAGCTACTCGGTATTGTTATTAGAGGCAGGAAAAAAAGATAGTAACTTCTGGATAAATATCCCTGTGGGTTATTTGTTTACCATTAATAATCCAGAGACCGACTGGTGTTACAAGACCGAAGAAGAGACGGGACTAAATAATAGAAGAATTGGATATGCTCGCGGTAAAGTATTAGGGGGTTGTTCGTCTATTAATGCAATGATTTACATGCGAGGGCAAGACACTGATTACAACCACTGGGCTCAGCTTGGAAACCGCGGTTGGTCTTGGGACGAAGTACTTCCTTTCTTTAAGAAGTCTGAAGATTACCAGCACGGTCAAGATGATTTCCATGGAAAAGGGGGAGAGTTAAAAGTTCAAGAGCGAAGAGTGGATTGGGAGATATTGGATGCATGGAGAGATGCTGCGGCCGAATCAGGTATACCAAAGATTGCCGAATTTAACCGCGGAGATAATTTCGGCAATGCATACTTTCAAATGAACCAAAATATAGGCGTGAGGTGGAACGCCAGAAAAGCCTTCCTCGATCCGGCGAAAGGGAGAAAAAATCTAACCGTGCTCACCGAAGCGCATGTAGAGAAACTTATCATCGATCGCGAAGACGGTGAGCTCAGGTGCAAAGGTGTAGAGGTGTCAACTAGAAATGGCAAGGAAACGTTTCAAGCGAGAAAAGAAGTCATATTGAGTGCAGGCGCAGTAGCTTCTCCTCAAATCCTCCAGATTTCTGGAATTGGACGGAAAGAAACTTTAAATAACTATGGTATACAAGTTCTCTCCGACTTGAGGGGTGTTGGGAGAAACTTGCAGGATCATCTGCAAATTAGGACGGTTTATAAAGTGCAAAACACAGTTACGCTGAACGAGAAAGTCAATTCTTTAGCGGGGCTGGCGAAAATGGGGCTTGAGTATTTACTTCTCAAGCGAGGTCCTCTCACTATGCCGCCCTCCCAGCTTGGTGCGTTCGCCTCAACGAGCACTAAATATCAGAACGCAAATATAGAATGGCATGTGCAACCCCTTTCGCTCGACAAATTTGGCGAGCCTCTCCACAAATTTAATGCAATTACCCCAGCTGTTTGCAATTTAAGGCCTACAAGCCGAGGCGAAATAACGATAAAAAGTGGTCGAGCTGACGAGCACCCAACTATAAAATTGAATTACTTATCCACTGCCGAGGATCAGGAAATAGCGGTGGAGGGATTGAAATTTACCAGAAGAATTATGAAAGCAGGGGCCCTTAAAAGATTTGAGCCAAGTGAATGGCTACCCGGGGAACAAGCCAAAAGCGACTTGGACCTTCTTGACGCAGCTAGGGAGCTAGGCACGACTATTTTTCATCCGGTGGGCACTTGCAAGATGGGAAGTGATAGAGAGGCTGTTGTGGATGACAGACTGCGGGTTCGAGGACTCCCCTCAGTCAGAGTGATCGACGCTTCCATTATGCCAACAATTACCTCAGGAAATACTAATGCGCCGACAGTGATGATCGCTGAAAAAGGGGCTCAGTTTATTTTGGACCATTACGGATAGCTAATTACAAGTTTACTAGCTCTGCAGATTGCTCCCAAAGTAAGTTTCTGAGCTCGCGATCGTGACCGAAGGGGGAGCATTCGTCTAACTTTGTTTGGTCGTAGTAGTTACCGGTTTCCTTTTCTAGGTTTGGATCTGAAGCAAGCATCACGGTAGTCTTTGCTCCTTTTTCTGGAGACATGAAAATCATCCCGATAATCTTTCTTACAACCCATGGTAGATCCCTTACGATATCGGTTGATACAGCTCCTGGATGTAGGACATTTGAAGTAACCCCCGAATCGGCTTTGCGAGCGGCGAGCTCCAGCGCGAATAGCACATTACAAAGCTTAGAATTATTGTAGGCGACAGAACTATTATAGTTTTCATAACCCCTAAAACTTTCAAACGCTATTTCCCCTTTTTTATGCAGCATCGATGAAACTGTAATGATCCGACTAGGAGAACTCCTCTCTAAACAACCCAATAAAAGATTCGTCAACAAGAAGTGAGCTAAATGATTTACTCCAAACTGCATTTCAAAACCATCTTGAGTAAATTTCTGCTTCGGGGGAAAAATACCAGCGTTATTGATCATAACATCAAGGGAGTCATATTTTTCTAGAAACCTAGCCGCCAAGTTTCGAACGCTCTCAAGACTCGCAAGATCAACTTCTAGATTTATAACGGGCACGGATGAAACAGTATTAAGCAAAGAAATTGCCAATTCAGTTTTTTTTGAAGGTTTGCAAGCAAGCACAATTTCTGCGCCCTGTTTTGCTAGTTCAGAAGCCGCAACCAACCCTATACCGCTATTTCCGCCAGTAATAAAAACACGTTTTCCTTTCATCATCTCCTCCGAAATATTTATTTTAGACACCTGGATCTATTCAAACTGTCTTAATTGGTTCTCAAAGTTTTTTCGGGATCTTGTGTCGATTGGTGAACGGAGGTATTTTTTTAACGCCTCCTTTGTTAGAACGTTTCCCTTATCTCTAAAAAATGTAGTCAACTTTATGCGCTCACCGTCTTCGTAAGTTTTCACTTTAACTTCATCGCCCTCGCCAACAGTGCCTTCTGAGATCACCCTGAAATAGGCTCCCGGTCGGTTAGCTTCGTTAAATTTCTCAGCGAAGTTTTTGTGTTTTATCGCCGACGAGAGAATTCTGCAAGGGATCCTTGGTGCTGTAACCTGAAGTTGCAAATCACGAAGTATGAAAATGTCGCCAATACAAAGGGAACCGAAATCTATACCAGATACAGTGAGATTTTCGCCGAAAGCACCGGGCTCAGGAGGATATTTCAGAGAGTGACCCCAAAACTCATAATCCTCTATACTATAAGCGTAGACGGCCTGGTCTCTCCCTCCGTGGTACTTACGATTAAAAATTAAATCTCCCTTGAGTCCTAGAGAGCCTACTTGAACTCTGCATGATTGTGGCTTTTTATAAATACCTGTTCGAACTTTAGGCTTTTTAACTTCAGAGGTTTGCTCAACGACCCTAGCGATATTCACGCTTACAACATTCATAAAAACCCGAAAGGAAATTTGATCGTTAGTTAGCTTATCAGGGGCAAACAGCAAAACCAAAAAAAGACTTGATAGCAATCTTCGTAATTAATTCATGAATAAATGGAATATGATTCCTTCCTATTATTCCAATTAACGTATCCCAATGAAATGGTAAGCTTCAGCCGATGCTATTCAAGGAGCGACTAGTGGCTAACTATCTTACAGAAATTAAAGCAATGGAAAAACTTTGCACCACAAAGGGAGATGCTTGGAACGGAGTTAATCCCGAATATGCTGTTAGAATGAAATTACAAAATCGATTCCGGTCAGGATTAGATATTGCTCGCCACACCGCGGCCATAATGAGAGCAGATATGGCGGACTATGACAGCGACACTTCGCAGTACACTCAGTCTCTGGGGTGCTGGCACGGGTTTGTAGCTCAACAAAAAGCAATTGCGATTAAAAGACACTTAGGAACTCTCAGTAAAAAATATATATACCTATCCGGATGGATGGTGGCTGCCCTCCGAAGCAAATTTGGACCTTTGCCGGATCAAAGCATGCACGAAAAGACTTCTGTTTCATCGCTTATCGGAGAGATATATACCTTTTTAAAGCAAGCGGATGCAGTTGAACTGGAACGGCTGTTCACTGCTCTTGACGATGCCAGATCCAATAATAGCTCCGCTCAGGAATCTGATCTAATTGGTAAAATTGATAATTTTGAAAGTCATGTCGTACCGATCATTGCTGATATCGATGCGGGCTTCGGAAATGAGGAGGCAACCTACTTGCTTGCCAAACAAATGATAGAGGCAGGGGCTTGTGCCATTCAGATAGAAAACCAAGTTTCCGAGGTGAAACAATGCGGACATCAAGCCGGAAAAGTTACCGTCCCGCACGAAGTTTTTCTAGCCAAGGTTAACGCTGTCAGGTACGCATTCCTAGAACTCGGAGTAGATGATGGGATTATTGTAGCAAGAACAGACTCACTTGGAGCGGGATTAACACAAATGGTTCCTGTATCTAAAGACCCAAACGACCTAGCTAGCCAATACAACTCGTTTCTCGAAACGGAAGAAATAAATGACGTAGCGGAATTAAAAGAGCACGACATTACGTTCCATCAAGGAGGCAAGCTAGTAAAGCCAGTTAGATTAGATAATGGGCTTTATTCTTTTAGAGAGGGAACGGGAGTAGACAGAGTAGTCTTAGACTGTATAACAAGTTTGCGTCACGGGGCGGATCTCCTCTGGATAGAAACCGAGCGCCCAAATGTTTCTCAAATTGCAGAGATGGTTAACAGAGTCAAAGAGGCTATTCCAGATGCAAAGCTAGTTTACAACAACTCTCCGTCATTTAACTGGACCCTAAAGTTTAGGGAGCAAGTATATGAAGAGTTTAAATCTCAAGGAAAGGATCTTTCGGATTACCCGGATCCATCGCAAGATCCTTTGGGGCTTATGAGCGCCCAATTAGATGATTCTGAATTGGCTACTAAAGCGGATGAATACATTCAGTCTTTTCAAGCCGACTCTTCGAGAGAAGCAGGTATCTTTCATCATTTAATTACGCTTCCGACGTATCACGAAACAGCATTGGGGGTCGATACGCTTGCTGAAGGCTATTTCGGAGCTGACGGCATGCTTGCATACGTAAGGGGTGTGCAAAGGACGGAAATACGAAGAAATATGAACGTTGTTAAACACCAAGAAATGGCCGGAACCACTATAGGGGATCACCACAAAGAGTACTTTGCTGGTGAAAATGCGCTGCTCGCTGGAGGAAATGAAAACACCATGAGTCAATTCGGCTAACTAAAACCGAGTTTAAATCCAGTTTCTTCAGCGTTTCTAGAAGAAACTGGAAATGCTCAAAGCCTAAGAGCTGCGTCAAGCTCTAATACACGGCCGCTCAAGTAATCATTTTCCATTATAAACCTCGCCGCATGAGCAACTTCAGAGGGTTCTCCCAGTCGTTTCAATGGAATTCCAGACGACATTTTCTCCAACGCTTCAGGTTTCATGCTTGCGACCATTTCGGTGGCTATAAACCCTGGGGCTATTGCTGCAGACCGAATGCCATATCTTGCTAGTTCTTTCGCCCAGACCGTTGCCATAGCTGATACGCCAGCTTTCGCAGCTGAGTAATTAGTTTGTCCAGCATTGCCTGATTTTGAGATGCTCGAGATATTTATGATACAACCAGCAACTTCAGTTTCTATCATTTTCGTGGCAGCTTCCCGACCACACAGGAAAACGCCAGTTAAATTGACATCAATCACTGCCTGCCACTCTGATAGACTCATCCGCTTTTGAATCTCTCCATCTTTTACTTTTATGAGAAGACCATCACGCAATATCCCCGCATTGTTGATCAAACCATGAATCAGTTCGTGGTCCTTCTCAATCTTATCGAAAACTGCAATTACTTCGTCCTCTTTAGACACGTTACAAATATAACTGGTTGCCTTAGCACCAAGCGCTTCACACTGACCAACCGCCTCTTTTAAAGGGATTTCGTTTATATCTATTAAGGATAAATTCGCTCCTGCTTTTGCAAACTCTAGTGCCATCGCTAAACCGAGACCTTGACCACCGCCCGTTACAACTATATTTTTATCTTTTAGATCCATCTATTACACTCTCATTACTTAAAACGTTCATAACAGACGAAATCATACCTTTTTAGACCAAAATTCGCACAGACTATTGATGTTCAAGGAAACAACAGCGAGAGGTGCTCGTAATTTAAACTAGAATATTTAACTCCAAGGTGAGATAAAATTCTCTAGAGCACCTATATTTGGAATTTATCCAATTATTGTCCAAATAAAAGGTGGGTAATAGCTCCATGTTCACGTAACAAATTGTTTTTAACCTTTTATTTTTTCTCGAAATCTGACTACACTGTAGGCCACTACAACTTTTATAAAGGGCAGAAAAATGCTTCGCGACGTCCATCGGCAGAGATTAGATAAGATTGAACACATGAGAGATGACATCCTCAAGGCAGGGGAGGAGGCCCAGGAAATAAAGCGTCTCCCCGACTGGATAGTTTCTAATCTCGTTGATGAAGGCTTTTTTAGGTTCGCATTGCCGACCGAAATGGGAGGAGATAACGCAAGTTCCATAGAAACAATAGAAGTTCTGGAACATCTAGGTGCAATAGATGCGTCAGTATCATGGAACGTTATGCTAGGGTCAGAGATAAACGCGATGGCGGTAGGCGGGATGGACCCCGAGTTGGCCAAGAAAATCTATCTTGAAGACCCTAGAGTTGTCATGTGTGGCGGTGGTGGGCCAGGCACAAAAGCCCCTAGAGCTGAAAGGCAAACGGACGGCAGTGTTAAGGTTTGGGGTCAAAACACCTTTATTTCCGGTTGTCATAACGCTAGCTATTGCTTCATAGGAGCACCTCTGATGAAGGGTGAGGAGCCTGAACTTGGCGAAGACGGTATGCCCATCTTCAAAATGTGGTTCTTACCTCGAGACCAATGGGAAATTGTTAGAACTTGGGACGTCGCTGGAATGAGAGGATCTGGCTCAGACGATGTAAAAACCGAAGGAGGAATTTGTCCTGCCGAGTACACGGGAATAGATTTATTTGTTACACCAGCCCAATATGATAACCCAGTATACAGGATGCCGGTCCCTTTGAGATTGGCCTATAACAAATCGGCAGTAGCACTTGGGGTAGCAAAAGGAGCCCTGGAAGCTTTCTCTGATATAGCTCAAAACAAGATACCGATGCTTGCCTCCAAGTCTTTAGCTCATAGACCAATAGCTCAATTTCGAATGGGCGAGGCAGAAGCTATGTATCGTTCATGCAGATCTTGGCTAATGGAGACCATGGAAGCTGTGGAAGACGAACTTCGCGAGGGAGCAGATTTTCCAGGAGCTAAAACGACCCAAGACGCCCGCTTAGCTTGCGTTCACGCGTCTAATGAATGCATGAAGGTAGTGGATCTTTTGCACAACACTGCGGGCACTACCGGCATGAGAATGTATAGTCCTTTGGAAAGAAAGCTAAGGGATGCCCACGCAGCTGCAACTCACCGATGGGTAGCGCACCCTCTTTATCAGGATTTGGGATCGATATTACTCGGTAATGAGCCCGACCCTGAATTTGCTGGCGGTAACGGGGCACCTGCAGCTAAGTAAGTGAGTTGCTTTAACAGTTCCGAGACAAATTCAGTCATTGGCTGAGTTTGTCTTGCTATTGCTGGATAAAAATTAGCTCTTCACGAATTCATTCAACCTATCGCTTGCATCCAGAAAATCGCTCATGAAATCATATACCACTTGTTTAGCACTGGAAGATTGATTCATTAGGCCAACACCCTGGCCGACCCAGTAAGTGTTCAAAGACTGTGCTTTAGAATCCCCAGCTTCGGCTAGCTTATCTATCTTTCCGAGGGCCGGCTCACTCACAAGCGACTGCAAAGGCATTTGGAGAGGCTCAGGAGCTCCTTCTTGCTCCCAAGCATCAGTCCAAGGGGATTTTATCTGACGGGAAAACTTGCCAGTCCTACTTCGAGTTCTAACTGTTTGGTTTGACCCTGTTGTAAGAAGCTTGTTTTTAATAGACGGGGACGTGTTTGCCTCCTCGGTCGTTAGCCAAACAGAGCCGGTCCATACGCCGTCCGCGCCCATAGCCATAGCAGCTGCCATTTGACGACCCGTAACAATGCCCCCGGCAGCCAGAATACATACATCTTCATTACCCTGCAATGTCTGAACAACCTCAGGTACCAGCACCATTGTAGATATTTCGCCACAATGTCCACCCGCTTCGGTTCCAGAGCTAATAATAATATCTACTCCAGACTCCACCTGTTTAATCGCTTGCTGTCTATTTCCTACCAAGGCTCCACAGGCCACATTTTTCGCTTTTGCAAGCTCAAGCATACGTAAAGGAGGCACTCCCAAAGCATTGACAATTATTTTTATTGGATGACTAAAAGCAATATCTAATATGTCATCTGAACTCTTTTCCCCTAGAAAACCTCTATTTCCGCCATCCGAGCTCCTATATAAATTCGACGGGTCGATACCGAATTTTGCTAGCGTCTCCTCAACAAAAAACCTGTGAGACTGCGGCACCATTGCTTGCAGTTCGGACGCCGTTTTAGACTCATCCTGGTTAGCCATAGCATTCGGTACGATAAGATCTACCCCGTAAGGATCGCCACCAATATTTTGATCAATCCAGGAAAGTTCTATTTCTAACTGCTCGGGGGAGTAACCAGCCGCACCAAAAACCCCCATTCCTCCTGCTTTCGAAACTTCAACCACAACATCCCGACAATGAGAGAAAGCGATCAGTGGAAACTGGATGTCTAGTTTTCGACATAACTTTGACTGCATATTGAATTCCTTTTTAGATTACAAAACTCGGATCTCTTAGCTGATTTGCCCTGCCTTGAGCAAAGCTGCTCTGACATAGCTTTAGACGTGCATTGCTTTCCCATGCTTTCTCCGGACGAATCAGTTTTTGATTATGGAACTCTTCTAGTCTAACCAGTCCGAAACTAGGTCGATCACGTTTCAGTATGTTCTTCCAGGGTGGCTCCGACAAGGGCCAAAAACATGAATTTTTTGCCATCACTCTACAACGCTCCATGCCGCTTTGAAGACTCAAATAGAGTGGGTCCAAGCTCAAAATCAGAGAAGCCATTGGGTGATCAGCAGGATATCCCGGGCGTAGCCACGAAACAATAAGACTCGCCAAATTCAAATCGTCTCATATAGTGCCGGCCCAAAACCTGTCTGTGCGCCTAAACATTTATTTGATCGCAAGAAGTCGCAACCCAAGTCACTTATGCACCGAAACTGTGAAGACCATGGAAATACGTTACCACTATTTTATTTTTCGAATCCATGGGCACTTTTAGAGACGGGACTCAAGATCAAAAAATGGGAGCCTTCTAAAGCTGAAGTCCCTGATTGATAAATAGGCCAAGGAACCCCTAAATGATCTGCACAACCCTAGCGAATGTATTTGCCTTTGCGATCTGCAAATCACAAATGATATTTCCCTAGTCGTTGTCGCACCCATTATGGCGAACGAATATATGACGGCCCTTAGATATTTTCACCGATGCCTGCGTCTAGCTGCAGAATTATGAGCCTAATTGGTTCTAAACGCATCGGTCTTCATAAAACTCTCTAAATCAAAGACACGCAGTTCAAAATTTCACTTTGCGAAAACAGTTAAGTGTTACCTTCTATAAAGCTTTTTAGCTGCTCTGAGCGTGCAGGATGCCTGAGCTTACGAAGCGCTTTCGCTTCGATTTGCCGAATTCGCTCTCGAGTTACCGAGAATTGACGCCCAACTTCTTCTAATGTGTGGTCAGTGTTCATATCAATGCCAAACCGCATCCGCAATACTTTGGCCTCTCTATCAGTTAAAGCGGTGAGAACATCCGTTGTAGTTTGCTTAAGCCCTTTATCGGATGCGTGGTCTAAAGGAGATTCTGCAGAGGTATCGCTAACCAGATTCCACATAGTAGAGTCATCATCATCTCCTACAGGCGTTTCTAAAGAAATGGGCTGTTTCGCAACATCTAAAGCCTTAAGAACTTTATCCTCAGGAAGTTCCATCTTTTCAGACAACTCCTCAATAGTAGGGTTACGGCCCAATTCTTGAACTAATTGTCGAGTAAGTCGATTAAGTTTGTTGACGGTTTCCATCATATGTACAGGGACCCGAATAGTTCGAGCAAGATCTGATATGGAACGAGTTATTGCTTGTCTTATCCACCATGTAGCGTAGGTCGAAAATTTGAAACCCCTCCTATACTCAAACTTATCTACTGCCTTCATCAGCCCAATATTACCTTCTTGAATAAGATCCAAAAAATGTAATCCGCGGTTTGTATACTTCTTGGCTATTGATATAACTAATCTCAGATTTGCTTCAATCATATCTTTCTTAGCGCTCCGAGTTTTTCCAACGGCTAAAAATAATCTTCTATTTATATCCTTAATTTCTGAGACATCCATAGACGTTCGCTCAACTACTCGTTTAATCATTTTAGTAGAATGGCGAAGCGAAATTCGAACCGCTGTTAGTTGCTCTCTACAATTCGGGTTATTTTTGATCGCTTTATCTATCCAATTCAAATCTGTTTCATTTCCAAGGTAAGCGTTCATAAACGTCTCTTTGGATAATTTCCCCTTCTTGATTGCCAAATTCCTTATGTTTTTTTCTTCAGCCCTTATCTGCAACATATCACGCTGAATAAGCTCTAGAAGCGGATCCATAATTGATGGAACCAACTTGAAAAAACTAAAAGTCCCTGAAAGCAAGGAAAGAGCTCTTTTCGCTTTCTCAGAATCTTTACCGTTCTTCTTAAGAGCTCTTTGGTACGATTCATATAGTTTCTTTAGATGCTTAAACCGAAGGTGACCTAATTCGTGGTCAAGCTTCCCGATGTTGTCTCCTTCGGAGGCTTGATAATTCCCAGAAGATTTCGCTTGTGCAACCTTGCTCATATCTGGAATCTCATCCTCTGGATCTAAGAACCCTGCAATTGCTGAAGATACGTCTCCTCCTTCCTCTATGATCTCTTGATAGGATGCAAGGACGTACTCAACTGTTCCCGGATAACCAGATATAGTTGACATGGTTTCTCTTATCCCTTCTTCAATTCTTTTTGCGATCGTTATTTCGCCTTCTCGAGTGAGCAACGGAACTGTACCCATTTCGCGCATATACATTCGAACAGGGTCCATCGTTTTGACCGCGCTATCGATGCCCAATACGATAGGCTCTTCTGGGCTCTCTTGAACCTCGTTTTCACCTTTTACACCTGGAGCATCACTCCCTGACTCCACAACGGAAATCCCCATTTCCTCAAACATGAGCACAATATTTTCAAAGGCTTCGGTCTCCTCTATGCTTTTTGGCAAAGATTCCGTCAATTGCTCATAGGTCAGATATCCATCCTCTTTTCCCTTCTCTATCAACCTCTTTAATTGGGATTCCTGACTGTCGTCTTCATCTTCATCAAATTTTTTTCCGCCAGCAAGCTCTGCTAACACATCAAGCTCATGAGCTCGATCTTGAAAGTTATCTTCGTCAATTATTGTGCTGAATTCGCTTTCATCTGAATTATTCATAGTGCTCACTCCCAAAAAATGATGAAATGTAAGGTCCGGCCGCCGGTAAAAAAAAGTCGATTATCTGACTTACCTTCCGAATACTTAGTTTTCTAAAGTTCTTCGCGCAAAAAAAGGGGCTTAGTCGAAAAATACACGATAGAGTCGAAAGAAATCACCACCTAAAATACTTCATTCCTAGGGTTTAATTCAAGATCTGACCCTCTATTTTTTAAAAAAAAGTTGCCTTAGACCGACTTTAAACTTTTTCGAATATTTAATGACTCGCTAACGAGTCCAATGTTAAATGGAAACTCTGTTTCGTCTGGACCTACAGTTTTTTTTAAAGGTTTTGTCCATAGTACTCAAAGAAATCTCCATTATTCGATCTTTCCTTTACAAAAAACTATATGTATATTGATTCCCTCTCTAGCGAAAGCTGTACGCTCATACAGTGTTCTCCTCGGCAGGATGAAGACAAACGCAGCTTCGCTAGATGAGACCAAGTTTACCCGTCATCATGATCGAAGAGATTTGGAAAGAGTCTCCTCCAATCAACACTTAGATCGCCTACGACGACAAAGTTGGGGTTCAGATAGCTTTCTTTTGTGTTGTATCGTAAAGTCTTTAGGTTCATATCAAGAACATCCCCACCGGCCGCTTTGACAATTGCGTGTGAAGCCGCAGTATCCCATTCACAAGTGGGAGCTAAACGGGGATAAAAATCTGCTTTACCCTCTGCAAGCAAACATAACTTAATAGAACTTCCAATGTTAATAACATTAGCACTAGGAAAAAGATGCTCGGCTTGTTTTAAACATTTTTCAAGTTGCTGCTGGCCATGACGTCTGCTTGCCACAATTTTTATTGGTAGATCCATAGACAGATTTTTAGTGGAAAGCTGTTTTTTTACACCAGAAAAATCCAAGAAGCTTTTACACGATCTAATGTCTCCATAATAAAGTTTTCTATCTACAGGAACGTAAACAACACCTGCTACAGCCTCGATTCCATCTATCAGAGCGATGTTAATAGTGAATTCGCCATTCCTGTTTATAAACTCTTTGGTTCCATCGAGAGGATCAACTAAAAAGAAGGTTGTCCAATCTTTTCGCTCCTCAAAAGTTATATTCTCAGATTCTTCAGATAGGATAGGAAAGTCTGGAAAGTCAGACTTTAGCTTTTCATATATAATTTTGTGTGCGTCTTTGTCGGCAGCGGTTAAAGGAGAATTGTCAGACTTTATCTCAACTTCGAAATTATCATCTCGGTAAATTTTTAGTACTGCTTCGCCAGCAGCTATGGCCGCCGCTATCATCGAATCTAGTAGCTTAGGAATTTGAGAAGAATCCACGACTAGAAAGGAAGATCAGAAGGCTGGATAAAAATTATGATAATATTTGACCTGTTAAAAATCACTGTTTGGCTGTAAAAAAGAAAATCGTCATATAAGAGTAACTGGGATAGCTCTTGGAGGAAAGACCAAAGATGGAGGTACGTTTAGACAAATGGCTTTGGGCTGCCCGCTTCTTCAGAACTAGACAAAAGGCTATCGAAGCATTAAAGGGGGGGAAGGTGCATGTCAACGGCCAACGATCTAAACCAAGCAAAACAGTATTTATTAAAGATCAAATAGAGTTATCATTCGGAAGTTATCAAAAGATAGTAGTTATTAAGCAGATCTCGAACGAACGAAAAGGGGCTAAAATAGCCTGCGAGCTGTTTGAGGAAACGCAAGACAGCATAAAGACCCGCGAAGAAGCCAGGAAACTTGGAGAGTTTAATCGACTGAGTGTATCTTTAGTTCGGCCGTCGAAAAAGCAGCGTAGGCAAATAAAACGTTTTAAACAAGCTCACTAAGATTAAATTTACCTCTATGAAAAAGTTAACCGATTTAATCCTGGGCTCAAATGAGAACGCTGATTTAAAAAACTTATTTTCTTTTAACAGAGGAATAGAACGAGAAACCCTTCGCGTGACTAAAAATGGACGGCTCTCAGAGCAGCCTGCACCTAAAGAACTTGGGAATATTTTAACTCATCCGTTTATCACAGCTGATTTTGCCGAAGCCCAGCCAGAATTAATCACCTCAGTCCATAGTTCTCCGAAACGGGTTTTAAATGAACTAGAAAAAATCCACGCGTTCGCGGCAAGAAATTTATCAAATGAACTAATGTGGTCCGCAAGCATGCCCTGTGAACTTCCACCAAAATCAAGAATAAAAATTGCCGATTTTGGAAAAACAAATTTAGGAAGATTAAAAGGTTTATACCGTTCTGGTCTTGCTGAAAGGTACGGTAAAGAAATGCAGACGATTTGTGCGATTCATTACAATTTTTCTTTTAACCAGTATTTTTGGGAATGGCTTAAGCATAAAGAGAATTCTAAGAGCTCGATGACTCAATTCAAATCGAGGAGATATTTTGACTTGATGCGAAATTTTCGCAGATACTCCTGGCTCCTAACTTATTTATTCGGAGCGTCTCCAGCGACCTGCGCATCCTTCATTGGGAGCAAAAATCACGAACAACTAGAATTTCATGACGATGAAACAATGTATTCGCCATACTCGACTTCTCTCCGATCGGCAGACATAGGTTATCAAAGCAATGTTCAATCTAAATATGTCAGAGTTTCTTATAACGGGCTTACAGAATATGTTTCTTCATTAAAAGCGGCGATTCAAAAAAAGTTTAAGAGCTACGAAAGATTTTCAAAGAAGGAATCTCAAATCAGTTCGAACCTTTTGCAAAGCGAAGCTGAGTTTTACACCACAATAAGAGCCAAGCGAAAGATAGAGGAGGATGAAAATTTTGTTTTATCTCTGTCACAAAAAGGAGTCGAATATGTTGAGCTCCGTCTTTTAGACTTAAACCCATTCACGCCCTTAGGAATCAGTGAAGATCAAATCAGATTTCTAGATGTTTTCCTTTTATTTTGTTTGCTAACTGAAAGCCCCAAAGACGACGAAAAAAGGTTAGAAAGCAATGCTTTTAATTATAATGCAGTGATCTTTAATGGAAGGGATAAAAGCGTAATTCTAAGAAATGGAATAAAAGAAACTTCTTTAAAAACCTGGGCAAGCGAAATCCTGGGACAGCTCCTAGAATTGGCAAAATTTTTAGACGCAATAGAAAAATCAAAAAAAAACTATCAAAGCTTAAAAAATATGTCAGGACTCATCGATGATCCCGAGCTAACCCCTAGCGGCAAAATGCTCAACGAAATGAACGAAAAAAAACTGAGTTTTCTTGAGTTCGGTATTCGAAGATCAAAGAAAAATCACCAGCATTATCTTGATTTAGACCTGAGTCTAGATGAGTTGAAGTTTTTTGAAAATATCAGCAGCGAAAGCCAAAAGGTGGCAAAGAAACCAGATAGGGATAAAGACTTTACCGTTTACATGAAAAACTACTTAGAAAGTTATAAGTATTAAAGCATTTAACAAATTGAATTTTTTAGCCCACTTTGCATTATCAAACGAAAGTCAAAACCTTACTATTGGTAGCTTTTTAGGAGACTTTGTAAAAGGAAATATCTTCGGTCAATATAATGAAGAAATTGAATTAGGAATAAAGCTTCATAGGGCTATTGACGCATATACCGATCACCATTCATTAACCAAACTAAGTAAGGATAGATTTGGACCCAGATTCAGAAGGATCGGGGGGATTATGACTGATATCGCCTATGACCACCTCCTAGCTTTGTCATGGGACAGATTTTACGACGAACCAATAGATGTTTTCTCCAGAAGAGTTTTAGAGGACGTCCTGGCTTTTAAGGGCCTACCCGAGAAAACAGAAAATTTAGCTAAAATAATGCTTAGAAAAAATTCTTTAGGAAACTATAAGAAAGAGGGATTTCTCGTGGACGCTAGTTTGAATATTCATAAACGACTTAGTATGAGAACTCCGATGCTCGAAGCACCGAGAATAATTATAAAAATGAAAAAAGAACTTAACCGCGATTTTGAATTATTTTATCCTCAATTAATGAATTTCGCGTCGAACTGGCTAAAAACAACTAACAAGAAGGAAATAACCGAAGAATGGAAATGAGAGTGATAGAGAGGATAAATCAAAAAGGGGTGAGTTTATTGATTTTTCTATCCTGTGCTTTTTTACTTTGTTTCGCATTTTACCTTGAGTTAGTTGAGGGACTAGATCCCTGCCCTCTTTGTACGCTTCAAAGAGGCTGCATGGCTATTGGTGGAGGTTTGGCTCTAATCGCGACTTTACATAACCCAGAAAAAAAGGGCTTTCGAGGCTACGCTATTTTTCAGGCCCTTTTTTTTTCAACTGGCGGAGTACTCGCAGGTAGACAAATCTATTTGCAAAGCTTACCCCCAGATTTAGTGCCTTCTTGTGGTCCAGATTTGAGTTATCTTCTAGAGATATTTCCCTTTTTTGAAGTTCTAAGAATGATTATTCTTGATGATGGGAGCTGCGCTGAAGTGTCATGGAGATTTTTAGGACTCAGTATACCGCAATGGACAATCTTTTCTTTTTTTATCCTCACGGCAATGTGCTTTTTACAAGTCAGTGGGAAAATTGGAAAGCAGATAACTAGCAAATCATAAACTGTTACCGCAAACTAATCGGGTAGGGGAATTAAATATAAAATATCAAGGTAATTGGATGTTTAAAGCAATTAAAAGCTTTCCGGAAACTCGTCTTCGCAGGCTACGAACAAACGATTGGAGCAGGCGAATGGTTCGACAAAATAGCTTAACAGTTAATGATCTCGTCTATCCGATTTTCGTTACCGAAGATCAAAACGAAACGAAAATAGACAGCATGCCCGGGATTGAGCGAATCCCCGAAAAAAGAATGTTAAAAGAAATAGACGAAATAGAGCGATTGGGAATTCCTGCCGTTGCAATTTTTCCAGTGATCTCTGAGGAAAAAAAGACAGCTCTCGGCGAGGAGGCATTCAATAGTAATGGTCTAATTCCACGTATGGTTCGCAAAATAAAAGAGGCGGATTTTAACGTTGGGATAATAACTGATGTAGCGTTAGATCCTTATACGAGCCACGGACAGGACGGGATATTAGAAGACAATGGAACCATCGATAATGACGGGACACTTGAAGTCCTAACTAAGCAGGCCCTCAGCCATGCTGATGCCGGTGCTGATGTTGTGGCTCCTTCAGACATGATGGACGGCAGAATAGGCGCCATAAGAAAAGAATTGGAAAAAAAAGGTTTTAAGAAAACAAAAATACTAGCATATTCGGCTAAATATGCCTCTAGCTTTTACGGACCATTCCGAGATGCTGTCGGTTCAAAAAATAGTTTAGCAGGAGGATCAAAAGAGCAATACCAAATGGATCCGGGCAATTCAGACGAAGCAATTAGTGAAGTGTTTTTGGACATACAAGAGGGAGCAGACATGGTCATGATAAAACCGGGAACCCCTTACTTAGATATAATCTACAGAGTCAAACAGGAGTTTCAAATCCCAACTTTCGCCTATCAAGTCAGCGGGGAGTACGCAATGCTAAAGGGCGCAATCGACCGAGGGTGGCTCTCAAGGGCGGCTATATATGAATCACTGATTGCCTTTAAGCGCAGTGGGGCCGATGGGATTCTCACATATTTTGCGAAAGAGATCGCTCAAGATCTTAGTTAACCAGTAAAGCTATCTTTTTAACGGAAATTATATTGTTTATTTCTTTTTCTCGGCTTAGGATACGCTTTAAAAGTTAAACTAGGAAAAACAATGTCTGAAATACAACACGTGTCTGATGATTCTTTTGAAGAAGAAGTGTTGAGTTCTAAAACGCCGGTTCTTGTTGATTACTGGGCCGAGTGGTGTGGGCCATGTAAGGTTATAGCACCTGTGTTAGAAGAGATCGCAAAAGAGTATGACGGGAAGATGAAAGTATGCAAATTAGACATTGATGCCAATGAGACTACCCCACCGAAATATGGGATAAGAGGAATACCAACTCTAATGCTTTTTAAAGATGGAAACGTCGAAGCCACCAAGGTCGGAGCACTATCAAAATCTCAGTTGACTGAGTTTCTAGACAGCAACATTTAAAACTCAATAAAGATAACCAAAAACTTTGGAAGCGCTTCATTTAAATAAAAGGGTTGACAACAGAAAATAAAAGTATAACTTAAGGAGAGTCATAAAAAATGAGAAAGCGTTACCTCCTTCCCTAAGAAATAACTTCGAATAACTCGCAGAAAAAAAATCAAATCTACCTAAATTAAAACTTCACTATCTCTGAAAAGGGAATCTATGAATCTGACTGACCTTAAAACGAAACCAATACCTGAATTATTAGAAATCGCTCATGAAATGGGGATGGACAATCTCGGCAGGTCTAGAAAACAAGAAATAATAGCCAATGTACTCCGTAAGCACGCTAAATCGGGCGAACCAATATACGGAGATGGAACACTTGAAATTCTGCAAGATGGGTTCGGGTTTCTTAGATCACCAGATAGCTCTTATTTAGCCGGCCCCGATGATATTTATGTATCACCAAGCCAAATTAGAAGATTTAATTTGAGAACCGGCGACTCAGTATCAGGGAAAATAAGACCTCCAAAAGACAGCGAACGATATTTCGCGCTGTTAAAGGTCGATAAAATCAACTTCAACGATCCATCTGATAGCAAAAATAAAATACTATTTGAAAATCTCACGCCTCTTTTCCCTGATGAACCCCTTGCTTTAGAAGCCGGGAACGGAAGCACCGAGGACCTGACTGCCAGAATAATAGATCTAACAGCGCCGATAGGTAAGGGACAAAGGGCTTTGATAGTCTCTCCTCCAAAAGCGGGTAAAACTCTCATTCTGCAGAACGTAGCGCAATCCATAATGCGTAATAACCCTGAGTGCCACCTAATTGTTCTTCTCATAGATGAAAGACCAGAAGAAGTTACAGAAATGCAACGATCAGTCCGCGGTGAGGTCGTGGCAAGCACGTTTGATGAACCTCCCTCTCGTCATGTTCAAGTAGCCGATATGGTGATAGAGAAAGCCAAAAGGTTGGTAGAGAAGAAGACCAATGTAATAATCCTATTGGATTCAATAACTCGATTAGCGAGGGCTTATAATACTGTTATACCTGCCTCGGGAAAGGTTTTAACCGGAGGCGTAGATGCGCATGCACTGGAGAGGCCAAAGAGATTCTTCGGTGCAGCTAGAAATATCGAAGAAGGAGGAAGTCTCTCAATAATCGCTACATGCCTAATAGATACAGGCTCAAAAATGGACGAGGTTATTTATGAAGAGTTCAAAGGCACTGGGAATCTGGAACTGCATCTAGAGAGAAAAATCGCTGAAAAAAGAGTTTACCCTGCTATCAATATAAGACGATCCGGCACGAGGAGAGAGGATCTTCTTATGTCAGAAGAAGAACTTCAAAAGGTCTGGATTTTAAGAAAGATCTTACACGAAATGGATGATCTCACAGCGATTGAATTTTTACTCGAAAGAATGAAAAAAACAAAAAGTAACGAGGAGTTTTTTGCTTCTATGAAACGAAAGTAGTGATGACAGCTATCTATCGTTGCATAGTAAACTCAGTCGAAAAATACCAAGGGGACACTCGAAAAGTAATCCTTTCTCTTCCTGATGGAAAAGATCTGAGTTTCTTTGCTGGCCAGTACATACAAATAATAACACCCCTAAAAAAATTCCCTTTTTCAATCGCGAGCTCTCCAGAAAACCAGAAGCAAATAGAACTGCATATCAAACCCACTCCAGATTCAGAAGATTCTAGAATTATCGAGTCAATTATTGATTCTGCCGAGGCGATTGAGATTGAAGCCCCTTTTGGGGACTGCTACGTTAAAAAACCACCCACTAATCCAGTTATT
Source organism: uncultured Gammaproteobacteria bacterium (assembly GCA_913428515.1). GTDB lineage: Bacteria > Pseudomonadota > Gammaproteobacteria > Pseudomonadales > Azotimanducaceae > UBA9659. The sequence goes on from CAJYCI010000006.1 coordinate 26,811, forward strand.
CTCCTTGCCGCAAGTACGGGGATTACACAAATGAAAAGCATAATCGAGTTTTTGGAGCCCCACGGTTTTAAAAAAGGAGTCTTTTTATACTGGGGAGTTATCTCATCACATGATTTATATCTCGATGATATCTGTAAGAAATGGGACGAAAATCACCCTAATTTCTCCTATACCCCGGTCGTAAGTGAGCCCGATACTTCATTAAATTGGCAAGGACGAGTTGGCTTGGTAGGGGAGGCAGCTTTGCAGGATTTCGACGATCTTACAAACGTAGATATTTATGTCTCGGGAAGCGCGGGTATGGTTTACGCTACTTTTGATTCTTTTCTAGAACGGGGCATGCCCGAAGAGAACATGTTTTCCGACGTCTTCTCATTTGCACCTAGACAAAAGAAATAACCTGCTATTTTTTTATCAATCCTTCAGTTCCTGACTCGCTTTTTTCAAATTACCCCTAGAAACAAAAAACTTTAATAACTCGTCACTCGCTGAAGAGTTACCAAGGTCTTTGCTTTTTTTAAAGGACTCTTCAGCAAATACATCTTCTCTTAGAATTTCGTAAACCTTTCCTTTAAAAAAGGGGAGAAGCGAATTCTCCGGGTGTTTTTTTTCCCATCGTGTCAAGTTACCTAAAATTTTCGGGTAATTTTTCGAGGCTTCGAAGTAGCACATTATTAAACTATCCTTAAAAAAAAGGTCGATTGAAGTTATAATTGTTGCTTCTGCGAGCGATTTTTTTTCGAGAGCTTCGGAATAAGCCATTATTATTTCCGAGTTTTCTTTGAGTTCTTCGCTAAGAGAATTGAATACTTGGACCAACGAATCGTCTTTTTTCTTATTGCAATCGAATGCCAAGATAGCCGCCTTTTTTTCAAATAAAATCCGATCTTTTGGCTCGTCAATTAAAGAAAGATACTTGAAGACATCTTCCCATTTTTCGGCTCCGAGTAATGCTTTAATCTTTATCTCTCTTGAGTGTTTTGTTGGATTTAGTTCGTTTGCTAAATTCTCAAGCGCAAGATTAGGTTTTCCAAGTTCGAGCGCCATTTCGGCTTCTAGCAAATTCGCCCCTTTTTTTATCCTCTCGTTTTCTTTACGAGCAAGATTTAGAAAAACTTCTAATAAATGGGTATCTCCTATTTCTCTTGCAGAGCTCGCACCGAAAAGGCTGGATAAACCTGGCAGGAACTCTTGGGTTTGGACTTTGATGAAGTGGGAGGCTGCCAACCTATAATCATGTTCAAAGAACGCCAATAAACCTTCTTCTATTTCTCTAAGATCGGATTTTTTTAAATTCTGTTGGACTGGGTGGATACTGCCAGTTTTGATCAAACGAGAGAAACCGAGCAAAACTTTGATCAAAATATAAAAGATCAGAGAACTTATCAGAAAAAACCCTAAAAAAGCCCAAATACTAGTTCGCAGAAAATATTGGTCATAGCTAAGAAGAACAAAGCCTGCGTCATTTTCAATGAATACCGTAAGTAAAGCGGCAGCAAAGAGAATAAACAAGAGTACTATTAAGAACCGAGTCATTCTATTATTCCTTTGATTCTCTTACTTTCTTTACTGAAGATCTTACTGAAGCTAAAGATCTCGATAGAGATGGGCCTTGTTCTTCGATAAATAGTTCACCTAACTCTTTTAAATCAGAGCGAATACTCTCTGTTTTTTTATTTAACTGAAAATAGGAGGTCAAAATACCTTGAGCTTGAGCTAAAGATTCTCGGAAGGTTTCATTATTGCCTCTTATTAATGATAGTTGTGCAACATTTAAATTAGTAATAACTCGCTGTCTTACAAGATAATCTTCCTTAGGAGTTAAAACTGATTCGAGTTGGGTATCTACTTTCCCGAATTCGACTAACTTGCTCAATTCGCTAATCAAAATTTCTGAAAACAACGAGTCTTTATTATTCTTTCCGATCGGCCCGTCTGGGTTCTCATCTTTTAAACCGCTCGCTGAGCTTTCAACGTCTTCAACTGTAAATTTCAACGAGGCCACTTCTTTTAAAATATTGTCGATATCTTGATAAGTTTTTGAAATATCGAGTAACCCACTCGTTTTTAATGCCTCGATGTCAAGGTCTACAACCTTTTTCAAAACAACAAATTCAGAAATCGTATTTCTGTTTCGGTCCAATTTAGCAGTTACTTCCTCCATCAAAGATATCGCAGGAGAAATACTCCGCTCGTACATCGATTTCTGATTCGCGCGGTTAATTAATTGTTCAATTTCGACCAATACAACGAGTTCAGGGTCATCTTTTAAACTTTGTTTTATGGAAGAAATCTCTTGATCGATGAATTTATTCCTCAAACTTAAGTCTTTTTTAATGGCATTTTGTTGGTTCTGAATTACTTTTAACAAAAGCCGCTCCTCATTAAATGCTTTCATCGTGGTTTCTAGCGTTAAGCCTAAATCATTAACTTTTTCTTCCTGGATAAGGATACGTTTATCTACGCTAGTTAATTTAAAGAATTGTATTTCTTTGAATACGAGTGCGCTGAGAAAGATAGAGACCAAAGCTGTTAGAAAACTAACGATTATCAACCACTTCATATTTTTTTGTTCCCAAAAGTAAGGATGATTTAACCTATTGTTCTAGCGGGCTTTTTCTTACGTCGCTAGATAAACCGCTGAAACTCATAATAGCATCGTATAATTCTTCATCAGAAGCTCCTCCGGAATTCGTTACTCTCGCAAAACCAAGCTTTTTTGCTATCGCTTCTATTCTTTTAGATGGGACCACGAGGTTATAAGCTTCTCGAGAGACAGGCAGGCTTAATAATAAAGACTCGAGCGAGTCTACGCTGGTTGAAGTTAAAACGCTGCCGCAAGGCATAGCTTCTAGATCCGAATAGCTGAGGGCTTTCCTGCGATAAACTTCGGACAAAGAAACATAGGCTCCGCGTTGAACTAAGGTTCTTTCCAATAAATTGCGTCCTCCCTCTCCTCGTATGATTAGTACCCGGTGAGATCGAACGTTTTTTAGCGCTTCAAGCTCTAACAAAGATTCAGTATCGGAATCGGCTGGGAATTCAGCGGAGACACCGTATTTTGATAATTCATTTGCAGTGCCTCTTCCAATAGCCAGCCAATTTTTATTAAGGAGGTGGTCTATTGACTGCTCATTTATAAGAGGCATCGCGTGCCTAACGGAGTTTTTGCTAACGAAGATTAATGCATCAAAAACATTTAAATTACTCAAAAACTCTGTCTTAGAATGAAAACTTTCTATCTTAAGCATCGGTTTAATAACAACGGTCCATCCAGCACTTGCTAATTTTGATGCAAGTACTTCATTTTCTCTTTCAGGACGCGTCAATAAGACAAATTTTTCCATATCAACCTTTTCTCTGGCCTATTATCTCTGTACCACCTTTTTTCCTTAAAGTGGTTACTAGCTCTTCCGTTAAATCACTGATATTTTCATACCCACCAGATACGGATTCTCTGATTAAATTTTGGCCTTTTTCGTCGCAAACAAAAACTTGTATTCGAAAGCTCTGTCGAGAGACGGATGCAAAAATACCTATCGGGAGATCACAACTAGCTCCTAATTCCAAACCAACTTTTCTTTCGGCCTCAACACAGGCAAAACTATCTTTATCATTTACAGAAAAAACTAAGTCCTTAATTTCATCAGCATCTTTCCTTACCTCGATTCCAATAGCTCCTTGCCCAGCAGCGGGAACGCATGCATTTTCATCAATAACTTGACGAATTCTTGAGCTTAATCCCAACCTCTCGATTCCGGCGACAGCTAAGACGATCGCGTCGTGTTCTCCTGAATCTAGCTTTTTTAACCTAGTTTCAATGTTGCCCCGGATATCTGAAAAGATAAGTTTGGGGTACAGTAGGCCAATCTGTCTAAGCCTACGCATACTTGAAGATCCTATATTTGCTCCGTCAGGCATGTCAGATAACTGCTCATATTTATTGGAAATAAACGCGTCTAGCGGATTCTGACGAGCGGTTATGGCCGAAATTTCTAGTTCATTTGGAAGGATTGCCGGAACATCCTTCATTGAGTGAACAGCAATATCTGCTCGTTTTTGAATCAATGCCAATTCGAGCTCTTTTACAAAAGCACCTTTCCCTCCCATATTTTTTAGCGAAGAGTTTTTGTCTCTGTCGCCTTTCGTAACAAAGGGAACAATTTCACACGACAGATCATCATACTTAGACACCAATAAGTTTTTTATGTGGTTGGCCTGCCACAGTGCCAGAGTGCTATTTCGTGTAGCGATCTTTAAGTTTTTCATGCAGTTTTCAAACAGCAAAGCCAAAATTGGAAAAGATGTTAACATTAAGATCAGCGAATAATAAAAATTTAAGAGCCTTTCCTCGCTCGAAAGTAGCTGGTTGCTGATATAATCCTCTCATCATAAAAAAAGAGCCCGAAATTTTGAGTAAACAGATCAAAAAGCCCTGGCAAGGACGTTTTAGCGATAGCACCAACGAATTTGTAGAAGAATTCACGGCGTCGATCAAATTTGACCAAGTGCTCGCAGTTTACGACATACGTTGTTCGCTAGCACATGCTGAGATGCTCGCTTCTGAAGCTGTTATCTCGAAAAAAGATGCAGGAGTAATTATTAAAGGGCTAAAAAGCATCGAGAAAGATATGGAACAAGGGAATCTGTCATGGTCCCTGGAACTAGAAGATATTCATATGAATATCGAAAACGAGTTAATAAAAAGAGTGGGCGAGGTAGGGAAAAAGCTTCACACTGGAAGGTCCCGTAACGACCAAGTGGCCACAGATTTGCGGTTATACCTTAGAGATATTACCGATCAAATAACCCGTGATTTAAGAGAGCTTCAGAGGGCTCTTTTGGGGTTTGCTGAGAACGAAGTATTCACAATTTTTCCTGGATTTACGCACCTTCAAATAGCTCAGCCAGTTTCGTTCGCTCATCACATGATGGCTTGGTTTGAAATGATCGAAAGGGACATAGATCGCTTCAAGGACTACAGAAAGAGATTAAACGTGTTACCTCTAGGGTCCGCAGCGCTAGCGGGCACGTCTTATAAAATTAATAGAGACCAGGTAGCAGCAACACTTGGGTTTGATAGAGTTTCAAAAAACTCAATGGATGCTGTCAGCGATAGAGACTTCGCTATTGAATTCTGTTCTAGCTCAAGTTTACTTATGATGCACCTTTCTAGGTGGGCTGAAGAACTAATTTTATGGTCCACGCCCCAATATGATTTCATTTCACTCCCCGATAGTTTCTGTACAGGCTCATCTATTATGCCTCAGAAAAAAAACCCTGATGTTCCTGAATTAGTTAGGGGTAAGACGGGTAGAGTTTACGGAGCTTTGTTTAATCTTTTGACGCTGATGAAAG
>CAJYCI010000007.1 GCA_913428515.1 uncultured Gammaproteobacteria bacterium
ATTTTTTGAAACTTTAAGCGAGAGGTGAATTTAAGATGCAGGTCGATCCAAACTCTGCAGGTTTTTGTGACCACAGGCTTGAAAGGATTAGCGGTCATCTAGAACGAAACTACATTGCCTCAGGGAAGATTCCAGGTTGCCAGGTTTTGATAGGGAGGCGAGGTCACGTCGCCTACTCTCGGTCATTTGGTTTCGCTGACAAGGAGAGAGAAGTCCCTGTCGCTGATGACACCATCTTTAGAATTTATTCAATGACCAAGCCCATCACTTCAATCGCACTTATGATGCTTTTTGAAGAAGGTCGGTTGCAGCTAACTGACCCAGTTCATAGATTTATCCCGTCATGGAAAGGTCAACGTGTGTGGGTAAAAGGAGAGGGAATGAATATGGAGCTGCGCTCTCCCCGGCAGCCCGTATCTATAGTTCATTTGCTTACACACATGTCCGGTTTGACCTATGGTGAAAGTCTTTTCCCTTCCGAACATCCTGTAGATAAGCTGTATGGATCATTGAGAGACAGTCAACAAAGTTTAATCGCATTTGTAGACGAGCTCTCTCTGGTCCCGTTGAGATTTGATCCCGGGACTAGTTGGTGTTACTCCCTCGCTACAGATGTTTGTGGTGCTCTTGTCGAAATTATCTCAGGCCAGTCTTTCTCCGAGTTCCTAAGCGAACGTATATTTGAACCGCTCGATATGTCTGATACCTCGTTTACGATAAGTGATGAGAAGGTGCCTCGTCTCGCCGCAAATTATGAGCGTGATCAAGATAAGAATCTCGTTCTCATCGATGATCCAGCTGAGAGCATTTACGCAGACAGAAGACGTCTTCAGTCAGGCGGAGGAGGTCTTTTGAGTACAACCGCTGACTACGCTAAGTTTTGTACAATGTTGCTCGGAGGGGGAAAGTATAATGGTTGCAGGATAATAGGTGATCGGACTCTAAAAATGATGTGTCGAAATCACTTGCCAATGAACGCCGACTTGGCTTCTGTTGCGATGGGTTCCTTTTCCGAGACTGCGTATGAGGGAGTTGGTTTTGGCTTAGGTTTTGCTTCGACTCTTAGCGAAGTGAATGCCCACAATTTGGGGGAAGGTGATTTTTATTGGGGAGGGATGGCTTCAACCATATTTTGGGTTGATCCGAGAGAAAGTATGTTTTGTGTTTTTATGACACAGCTAGTTCCTTCTGGGACATTTAATTTTCGAGGACAGTTAAAAAGCATAGTATACAGCTCGCTCGAAGATTGAATTTTACTTTCATCGGAAATTTATTTAGGGGCACAAAAAGGCTTGTTTTCCGAGTACAGTACCTTTCCCCCTCCCCTCCGCTCTAAAGAAACAGAAAAAAGATAATTAATAACCGTCGGGTACCCAATTACCGTGAAATCCCGCGGGCACTCGAACAGGAAGCTGAATTCGGGCCACGGGCTCCGCCTCAAATTCTTGAGCGTTCAGTATCACGATTTCGCTGGTCTGAGTTTCTGGACGAAAAATATAACTTAGGATCCAACCACTATCCTCAAGCTCATCTCCTGGATTTTTAACAAAAATTGGTTCGCTTCCTTGGCCGCCTCTCAGATTGTGGAAGATGGAATTATTTTTCTCTAAATCGTATTTTAAAAAACCGTCTGCGAATGGTTTGCTTGGTGCGAAGGCAGCGCAGTATCCGTACTGATGCTTCAAGCCTACTTTTGAGTCACAAACCCTTGGGAAATCGGCCATGCGGTCATCTAACTGTGTCTCAGCGACTGTTCCTTTCGACTGGTCGATAACCCATCGAAATAACTGTGGTGGCGAGCTCGAGCCTGGTTTCATGGTGTCGTCCATTCGGCATACGTCGATGATTATTTTGTCTCCATCCTCGTAGCTATTTAAAGGGTGAAAAACGTAGCACGGATCGATTTCGTACCAGGCAACGTCTTGATCGCCGCCATTTCTGGGCATCACACCAAGTCTAGCGCCGTAGCTCTCATCCCATAAAACAGGGAGTCCAGTCTCTGCCATTCCTTCCAGATTCCAAACGGCGGGTAAGTCCATGAAGATCACGTGATTACGGGTTACGTTAAAATCGTGAATCATTGTTGCGCTCTTTACAGAGATTGGTTCTATTTGGACTAATTTCCCAGATCCGGATACCCGAAGATATGTGAGATAAGGAGGTGTCATGCTGTATCCAAAAGCGAGCAATTCACCAGTTTCTGGGCAGATTTTGGGGTGCGCTGTCATTGAGCCCTTTAATTTCCCTTCAAAATTATTTGGACCTATTGTCTCCAGCTGATCGTCTATAACGAAGGGCCAGTGTCCCTCTTCTAGAGCCATTATTTTTCCGGCATGATGAATAACATGCGTGTTTGCTGTAGATCTAGACATGTCTCCAAGCGAACTCATTACATTTGAGTTTGGATCAAGAAACATGGGCGTTTTTACATATCGATTTTTATACCAGTTTGCGTGCCCGTTTCGAATTTCGACTCCATGCAACATTCCATCACCTAAAAACCAGTGATCTGACCACCCGGATTTCGGATTCGCTCCGTTTCTAAGCAGACGACCGTTAAGTTCATGTGGAATCTTTCCGAGCACCTTCAGATCTGTCGTAGATGTCTCTTCAAAAACCGGTGCAAAATTGTCTTTTAACCAAAAAGGCGTTTCTTGTTTTGCCTCACTCATTTTTCTCGCTCTTTCCATATCTAGAATTGCATGGATCATTGCAGTTATAGATTGCAACTGCCAACATTTTCGATACAAATTTCTTCTCCGTTATTCAGTGTGAGTGACTCCATATTCGATTGAATGGTAGTCGTGGCAAAAAACCACTGATATACTCATCACGCTTTAATGCCGGAGTGGCGGAACTGGTAGACGCGCCGGATTCAAAATCCGGTTCCTTTACGGGAGTGTGAGTTCGAGTCTCACCTCCGGTACCATTGCAAAAAAGTATTAATTTATGAAGACAACTGAGTTCAGCTATGACCTGCCCGAGGGTCTAATAGCGATGGAGCCGACTGAATTTCGCTCGGATAGTCGATTGATGCATCTTGATATTGGCTCTGGGCAAATTAATCACCTCAGATTTAACGACCTTACTACTCTGCTTAATTCATCTGATCTGTTGGTTTTTAACAACACCAGAGTGATACCGGCAAGAATATTAGGAAGTAAGAAAACAGGAGGCAGGGTGGAGCTTATGCTCAACCAGATTCAGAGCAAGCACCGAGCGAATGCGTTGGTTGGCTCTAATAAATCAGTTCATGTCGGATCAAAGATACAACTTGGAAAAGATTTTGAAGTCTTGGTCGAGGGGCGCGACGACAATTTGTTCCACCTTTTGTTCCCTGAACCCGGTGTTTTAGCGATAGCGTCTGAGCTTGGCGAAGTTCCTTTGCCTCCTTATTTAAAAAAAACTCCGAGTGAGCTTGATCAGGTTCGCTATCAAACTATTTACGCGAAAGTCGATGGAGCGGTTGCAGCACCTACAGCAGGCCTTCATTTCGACGATAACATTTTGAAAGAAATTGATAAAAAAGGAATAAGCCGGGAAGAAATCACCCTTCATGTCGGCGCAGGGACTTTTCTGCCTGTGCGAAGAGATGACATTCTAGACCACAAAATGCATAAAGAAGCACTGCAGGTGAATCCTGGTGTGTGTGATGCCGTTAATCTCTGTCGGAATCTGGGCGGGAGAGTTGTTGCGGTAGGAACTACTTCTGTCAGATCTTTGGAAGCTGCCTCAGTAAAAGGGATACTTCAGCCAATGAACGGAAGCACAGATCTTTTTATACATCCAGGATACGACTTCCAAGTTGTGGACGCCATGATTACAAATTTTCATTTGCCGAAATCGACTTTAATGATGCTAGTAAGCGCTTTTGCGGGGTTAGAGACCATTCGAAAAGCGTATCGCGTAGCTATTGAGGAGTCTTATCGATTTTTCAGTTACGGTGATGCGATGTTCATCACACGCTAGGATTTTGTTGGGTGTCTATATCATTTTCTATTAGAAACATAGATGGGCTAGCAAGAAGGGGGACGATCACCTTTCACCGCTTGAATGGAGAAAGTGTAGAGGTGCAAACCCCCATTTTCATGCCTTGTGGGACCTATGGCACGGTAAAGGGACTAACTACTGAGCAGCTGGAAAATTTGGGAACTCAAATCTTACTCGGAAATACTTACCACCTTATGCAGCGTCCTGGTCAGGAGATCATTAACCAATTTAAGGGATTGCACAAATTCATTAATTGGTCTAGGCCGATTCTTACAGATTCAGGCGGCTTTCAAGTTTTTAGTTTGGGTAAGAATGTGCTTGTCGATGAAGAAGGAGTTACTTTTCGTTCTACAATTAACGGAGATAAGGTCTTCGTTTCACCTGAAATATCCATGGAAATGCAGCGTTCACTGAATTCAGATGTGGTCATGTGTTTTGATGAATGCACGCCCTATGGAAAAACTAAAGAAGAGACAAATAAATCTATGCTTCGATCGATGCGGTGGGCTTATAGAAGCAAACAGGCCTTTGAGGGAAACCCCAACTCGATCTTTGGTATAATTCAGGGGGGAATGCATGAAGATTTGCGCCTTGAATCACTTCGTCGACTCACTGAAATCGGTTTCGATGGATATGCGATAGGTGGTCTCTCAGTTGGAGAGCCCAAACAAAAAATGCGAGAAATCGTTCATAGCGTGTCACCACTCATGCCAGATGACAAGCCAAGATATTTAATGGGAGTTGGCACTCCGGAAGATCTTGTTGAAAGTGTAGTAAAAGGTATCGACATGCTTGATTGTGTTATGCCAACCAGGAACGCGAGAAACGGACACCTATTTACAAGCTTTGGTGTTTTGCGTCTCCGTAATTCAGCTAATAAGCGAGATGATCGGCCGATTGACCCCAATTGTCCCTGTTACACGTGTTCGAATTATTCACGAAGTTATCTTCATCATTTGGATAAGTGTCGTGAATTGTTAGGGGCTACTCTTAATAGCATACATAATCTCTATTATTACTTAGCTTTAATGGCAGATTTGCGTGGTGCTATTGAGAGAAATAATCTGCAAAATCGAATAGAGGAAATTTACTCCGGTTGGTCTAAAGAGCGGCCCAATAATTAGAGTTTTTCTGAAGTTTGCTCCCCTAGCGCTAATCGGAGAGAATAGGACGCTTAATCGGAACCTTTAAAAAAATGGACCTAGCATGTTTGAGTTATTAATTCCCTTCGCAAAAGCCGCAGACGAGTCAGCCCCCCAGGGAAGCCCACTGCCACTCGATCTTTTTATAATAATCGCCTTTGCGTTAGTGTTTTACCTTATCGTTTGGAGACCACAAAGCAAACGGAATAAAGAGCACAAAGAGCTTGTTGCAGGTCTTGAAAAAGGAGACGAGATTATTGCTGGCGGTGGCTTAGTAGGGAAAATAGTAAAGGTTGAGGATCAATTCATTGTTCTTGAAGCAGGGACCGGGGTCGAACTTAAATTACAGAGATCAGCTGTAGTTCAGGCATTGCCAAAAGGCACTATTAAGAATATATGATGGCTGACCGCAAGTGATTAATCGCTATCCACTTTGGAAAAAACTCATAGTATGTTCGGTGGTCTGTCTCGGAGTCATTTATGCTGCTCCAAATTTATATCCGCCGGATTATGCAGTTCAAATATCTAGCAGAGATGCAGATGGATCAGTTTCCGATAAGGCTTTTCTGGCAGCAACAGCTCGACTCAAGCTGGAAAATATCGAATTTTTTGGGGCGGAAAATAACGCCAGTAGTGCCCTTATAAGAGTTAAAAGCGATGAAGATCAGTTAAAAGCTCGCGATTTTATTCAATTCGCTCTGTTAGAGTTTGCAGAAGATTATGTCGTTGCCTTGAATTCAGCGCCAAACACCCCCGAATGGTTATCCAATCTGGGAGCTGTTCCCATGAAGTATGGGCTTGACCTAAGAGGCGGCGTTCACTTTCTTATGGAGGTAGACACGCCTGCAGTTATATCTGAGCGTCTAAAAGCAATGGAGCAGGAAGTAAAACAACTTTTCAGAGATCCAGAAAATAGGATTCGGTACTCTTCAATTTCTATCTCGGAAGGGACAGGACTTAGGATCATTTTCGATAATAAAGATGCCGACCTTGCTGCGAGAGCTTTACTTAGAGAAAAATTTCCGAGTTACGTGATAAAAGGAATACCCGGGGCAACTGGAATGACGGTTGAGGTAGATGCGGCCCAGATAAGGGAAATAGAAGATTTTGCTGTTGAGCAAAATGTTGTTGCCATTAGAAACAGAGTTAACGAACTTGGAGTAGCAGAACCTTTAGTCCAGCGCCTAGGTAGAAATAGGATTGTCGTTGATTTGCCTGGAGTTCAGGACACGGCAAGGGCAAAGAATATTCTTGGCAAGGTCGCTACCTTAGAATTTCGAATGGAAGCAAATTCAGAAGCCAGATCTGCTTCCACAGACGCTTTTAACTACGAGGGCTTCGATTCGAGGTTAGAAAAAAAGGTGATTCTTCGCGGGGACCGAGTTCTCGATGCGCAGGTTGGGTTTGATCCAGAAACTAATCAGCCTCAAGTAAATATTAGGCTAGATGGTGGAGGTGGTGAACTAATGCACCGGGCTACTCGCTACAATATTGGCCGGCGGATGGGCGTAGTTTTCATAGAAACGAAGTTAAAAGATAGATTGGTCACCGAAGAGGGAGTTGAACGTTTGGTTTCTGAGCCTTACGTAATAAAAAGACTAATAAGCTTGGCTACGGTGCAGTCCGCTTTAGGGGTTAATTTCAGGATAACAGGGTTGAAAGCAGGCGAGGCAAGAGAGCTAGCGTTGCTTTTGAGAGCAGGCGCTTTAGCGGCAGACATGTTTATTGCCGAAGAAAGAACAGTAGGTGCGAGTTTGGGAGAACAAAATATCGAACTAGGAGCTTTTTCCGTTATGGTTGGCCTCGGTTTAGTTGTGCTGTTTATGTTGTTGCGCTACAAAGTCTTTGGTTTCGCTGCAAACCTAGCGCTAGGAGCTAATTTAGTTCTTATAGTAGCAGTCATGTCCAGTTTGTCTGCTACCTTGACACTGCCAGGTATCGCCGGAATTGTTTTGACTGTGGGAATGGCAGTAGATGCTAACGTTTTAATTTTTTCTAGAATTAAGGAAGAACTTGCGAATGGTTTATCTCCGCAACAGGCAATTCACGCAGGATTCGAGCGAGCTTTCGTCACAATTCTTGATGCGAACCTCACGACTCTTATTGTTGCAATTATTTTGTATAGTATCGGCACCGGTCCGGTAAAAGGCTTCGCCGTGACTTTATCCATCGGCATTATAACATCTATGTTTACCGCAATTATGGGTACCCGTTTCGTAATCAACTTGGTTTACGGTGGTAAGACAATCAAGAGATTAGCGATCTAATGCTAAAAAATATCGATTTCATGGCAGGAAGAAAGATCGCCGCTATTTTATCCGGATTCTTCTTAAGCGCATCAATTATTTCCTTGACCTTTAACCAGCTCGATTGGGGCCTCGATTTTACTGGGGGTACACTAGTCGAGGTATCTTTTGAGCAAACTGTCTCGCCAGAAAGAGTCCGAGATGTCCTAAATAACGACGGGTTCTCCGGACATGTTGTTCAGTACTTCGGCTCCGAAAAAGAAATCCTGATAAGAATTCCGCCTCAGCTGGAGTCATCGGGGGAACGAAGGGCGAAGCTGGGGGATCAAGTTATTTTAGGTCTAAGAACAGTTTTTGGCGAAAGTGTCGCTTTGAGGCGCTCTGAATTTGTTGGTCCCGCGGTTGGTAACGAGTTGACTAATCAAGGCGGGATAGGGCTTCTGACTGCTCTTGGTATAGTGCTTCTTTACGTTGCTTTTCGTTTCCAGCTCAAGTTCGCATTGGCTGCAGTAGCAGCCCTCTTCCATGATGTGATTATTACTCTTGGATTTTTCTCGTTGTTTCAATGGGACTTTGACCTGACGGTGCTAGCTGCGCTTCTGGCGGTTATTGGGTACTCGCTTAATGATTCCATTGTCGTTTCCGACCGAATTAGAGAGAATTTCAGGCTTATTCGTAAAACCAAACCTGTCAGTATCATTAACACTTCTCTGAACCAAACATTAGGAAGAACTGTGGTCACTTCATTTACGACCTTGTTAGTTTTGTTTACCTTGCTGATGTTAGGCGGTGAGTTGATCTCAGGTTTTGCGATCGGTTTAATTATCGGTGTGGTTGTGGGCACATATTCATCTATATACGTGGCTACCAATATACTCCTCCTGTTAAATTTAACACAAGAGGATATGATGGTTCCTGTAAAAGAGGGATCAGATCAAGTCGATCAGTTTAATAGCTAAACTAAAAACTTTCTGGTGAGAGAGCACAACTCCCTTAAGCATTTTGAATTCCCAGCGACTATATCCCCAGACTTAAAATGTTCTGATCCTCCGTTAAAATCTGCGCAAAGCCCTCCAGCTTCCCTGACAAGAATGACACCTGCGGCGATAGCATCCACGTCGTTAGTATCCCTCCAAAGACAATCAATCTTGCCCGCAGCAACGTAAGCTAGATCAAGTGCCACGCCGCCAAAACTATATTTCCTGGTGCCTATTTCCGTTAATTTTCTTTCAAGTTGTTTCCCACCGTTTGCAGCCAGCGATGGCCCAGCAACGCTTCCATTTTTTAATTCTGCAGAGGCACTCACTCTGATGCGTTTTCCGTTTAAGGTAGCTCCTCTTCCCTTGCTAGCAACGAATTCCTCTTGCCTCATCGGGTCTACGATAACTCCGTGAATCAGTTTGCCCTTAAACGCACAGGCAATTGAAATAGAGAAATGAGGGATTTGCGTTGCGAAGTTTTTAGTTCCGTCTAAAGGTGCAATCAACCACTCATAGTCATTTGTTTTGATGTCTACTTCTCTAGGGCGAAAAACATGTTCAGGATATTTATCACTTAACGACCCGATTATTATATTTCTCACCTCATCGTTTACATTTGTAAAGACTCCCCTATCGTCGCTAGAGATTTTAATCAAATCAGGTCTGTCGTAGCATCTAGCAATATGTTGTGCACCAGCCCTTGCTGCTTTAAGGGCCATGCTTGCCATAGGTTCTATCATATTTTTCCAGTAGGATCTTTTACGTGATTATAATAACAGAAACTAAAAAACAGAGAGGTGAAAAGTCAGGGATGCTCAGAGAAAAAGTGGATATAGCTAAAAATCTCTTCCCTGGTGTACGCATAGTCTTGGTTGAGCCCAGCCACCCAGGAAACATTGGAGCTTCAGCAAGAGCTATGAAAAATATGGGTCTTGAAGAACTTGTCTTGGTGAAACCTTTCTCTTTCCCCTCCTCACAAGCCGATGCTCGTGCAGGTAACGCAAGGGATGTTCTTAGTTCAGCTGAGGTGGTTTCGTCAGTGGATGAGGCGCTCAGGGACAGTCACCTCATTATCGGCACATCTGCCAGAAATAGACGAATTCCTTGGCCAAATTTATCTCCAAAGGAATGCGCCAATCAAGTCGTAAAATCTTTTGGTCAGGGGGAGACCATCAGTATAGTTTTTGGCCGAGAATCGAAGGGTTTAACGAATGAGGAGTTACAAAAATGTCATTTTCACGTCAATATCCCCACTGGAGTGGCCTATAGTTCACTGAATTTGGGTATGGCGGTCCAAGTGATTTGCTACGAAATTTTTCAGGCCATGACCGATAATGATGAATACGCGTCAGAGGGATGGGACATGCCTAAGGCAACAGCAAGCTCCATTGAGCATTTTTTTTCCCATCTAGAATCAACCCTTATTGATCTTGATTTTCATGACCCTGAAAACCCGCGGCAACTTATGACTCGGCTACGCAGGCTTTTTAACCGGGTCCGAATGGACCAAATGGAAGTCAATATACTGAGAGGCTTTTTAAGTAAAATTAACCGGTTAAAAGGACAAAAAAGAAATTCGTAGACTGCTTTTCATCGGACGTCCAGTTTTTATGCATATTCCCTATAGTTGACAGAAATGGTCAGGTATTGCACCATGTCACCAAATTAGTGAATTTCAATTTGTTAGGCGATAGAAGAATCGAGTGAACGGTAGGAGAGACTTTTGAACCTTACTGCGAAAAGCAGATATGCTGTGACAGCTATGCTTGACCTGGCAGCTCAAAAAAAAGAAAAGCCAGTCTCTTTAGCTGACATATCTCGAAGGCAAGAAATTAGCTTATCGTACCTGGAACAATTATTTGCAAAGCTCAGAAAAAACGGACTAGTAACGAGCATAAAAGGTCCGGGAGGGGGATACGTCCTTGCCCGGTCTGCCGATACGGTCTCTGTCGCCGACATTGTCGACTCAGTCGACGAAAATGTTGATGTTACTCGTTGTTCTGGCAAGGGAAATTGTCAAAAGGGAGCAGTCTGTCTGACTCATCAATTGTGGTCAGAATTTAGTGTCGAGATACGTAATTATCTTTCGAGCATTAATTTAGAGAGCCTTAACGACACAGAACACGTAAAACGAGTCATGATTAGACAAGAGAGTAAGCAGGGGCCTGAACTAGCTTTTTAGGTCTGAAGCTTCACGTTTTATTGAGGAAGGATATGAAAGCAACTATATATTTTGACTACGCAGCCACCACTCCAGTTGATCCGAGAGTCGCGGAGAAAATGAGTGAATGCCTGTCGACTGAAGGAAAGTTTGGTAATCCTGCGAGTAGGTCCCACAAGTATGGTTGGGAAGCAGAGGAAGCGATAGAGGTTGCTCGACGGCAGGTCGCTGACCTAATAGGAAGTGACCCAAGGGAGATTGTATGGACCTCAGGAGCTACTGAGTCAAATAATCTGGCGATAAAAGGCGTAGCTTATTTTTACAAGTCTAGGGGCAAACATATTATAACCTCGAAAATTGAACATAAAGCTGTTCTCGACACTTGTCGACATCTTGAAAGAGACGGATTTGAGGTCACTTATCTTGACCCAGGTCACGATGGGTTAGTTTCACCAGAAGACGTTAGATCAGCTATTCGTGAGGACACAACAATCGTTAGCATCATGCATGCGAATAACGAGATTGGTGTGATTAACGACATAGCATCAATTGGTGCGATATGCAGGGAGCATGGGGTCTTTTATCATGTCGATGCCGCGCAGAGTGCAGGAAAGATAGAAATAGATGTCGAGGCCATGAAAATTGACTTGATGTCTCTCTCCGCGCACAAGATGTACGGGCCGAAAGGGGTCGGGGTACTCTACGTTCGACGAAAGCCGCGGGTTAGGCTTGAAGCGCAAATGCATGGCGGCGGCCATGAACGAGGTATGAGATCTGGAACATTACCAACCCATCAGCTGGTTGGTATGGGAGAGGCTTGTAGCATTGCAAAAGCGGAGATGGAAGAGGAACAAACCAGACTACTTAGATTAAGGAAAAGGCTCTGGAATGGACTAAAAGATTTAGAAGAAGTCTATGTTTCTGGAGACATGGACCAGCGACTTCCAGGACTAATTAATATGAGCTTCAACTATGTCGAGGGGGAGTCGCTAATTATGTCTCTGCCCGATTTGGCTATTTCCTCTGGATCAGCCTGTACATCTGCTAGTTTAGAGCCCTCATATGTTTTAAGAGCTCTAGGCCTTAATGACGAATTAGCCCATAGCTCTCTTCGATTCTCTGTAGGCAGATTCACCGATGAAGCTGATGTCGATCAGGCTATTGAGAGTGTCAGAAAAGCTGTAGAAAAACTAAGAGATTTATCCCCATTGTGGGATATGTACAAAGACGGTATTGATATGGATAAAGTCCAATGGTCAGGACATTAGGAGGTAGAGATGGCGTACAGTGATAAAGTTCTCGATCATTATGAGAACCCAAGAAACGTGGGGAAGATGGATGACAAACATGCAGACGTCGGAACTGGGATGGTTGGCGCTCCTGCTTGCGGAGATGTCATGAGGTTGCAAATAAAGGTTCGCGCAGACGGCGTGATTGAAGACGCAAAATTTAAGACGTATGGTTGTGGAAGTGCTATTGCGTCGAGTTCGCTTTTAACCGAATGGGTAAAAGGAAAGACGTTGGACGAAGCGGAGCATATTAAAAATGTTGAAATAGCTGAAGAGTTATCACTTCCCCCGGTCAAAATACATTGTTCTGTTTTAGCGGAAGACGCCATAAAAGCAGCAATCGAAGATTACAAAGGGAAGCAGAACTTCGGCTAACTATGAAAAAGGCCAGAATGGAGGTTCTTGATGTCAGTTAGTGTAACGAATGAAGCGGCAACCCATATCGAAAGCTACCTTAGAAATCGGGGGGCCGGATCTGGCATAAGACTCGCTGTCAAGACGACAGGCTGTTCAGGCCTAACTTATGTTTTAGAACCGGTAGATGAACCCGGGGAAGGAGACTTGAAATTTTCTTCAAGAGGCGTAGATGTTTACGTTGACCCAAAATCCTTAATCTATGTCGATGGCACGGAAATGGATTACGTTAAACGTGGTCTGAGCGAAGGCTTTGAGTTCAAAAACCCGAATGTTCAGGGAGAGTGTGGTTGCGGGGAAAGTTTCACCGTCTGACTCGACTAAAACTAGACCATTGGATAAATCGTGCTTTTTGGAAAGAATTACTTCGAGATTTTTGATGTTCCTCAGGCGTACGACGTCGATCAGAAGGGCCTCTTGAAACGTTATCTGGATCTTCAGAGAAAATTTCATCCCGATAGATACATCGCAAGCTCAGACGCTGAAAATCGTATGAACATGCAGTGGGTTGCGGAGATTAACCTGGCGTTTGAAACACTTTCTGATGACCTGCAAAGGGCTATTTACCTCTTGAAATTAACTGGGCACGAGTTGGAAGAAAATCCAGAACTAGGCAAGAAAATCTTGCTTAAGCAAATAGAGTTGCGGGAAGATCTGGAAGAGATAAAACTTGATTCTAATTACGAATTAGCTCTGACAAAATTTAAAAAAGAAACAGAAAAAGAATTGGAGTCATTGAAGACAGATCTCAAGCAGGCCTTCTCAATTGGTCATAGTGAGGCGATTAAAAATCTAATATACGAGCAACAATTTTTAACGAAATTGATTCGAGAGGCGGAGCTTTCCAATCACAGCCCGATGGGAATAGATTAATGGCGCTTTTGCAAATTACCGAACCAGGCTTGCCCAGAGAACCTCACTCGAGAAAGCTAGCGATCGGAATAGATCTCGGAACGACAAACTCAATAGTAGCTGGTACTAGGGAGGGAAAACCCTTTGCCTTGCCAGATCTGAATGGAAACTGTTTGGTTCCATCAGTGGTGAATTACTCTGAAACGTCGGTTTTGGTGGGCCAGGCAGCGTTGCAGAAATCTACTAACGATGCATCGAACACGATTACCTCGGTAAAACGACTTATGGGCAGAGCTTTAACTGACCCGGTGATTCGAGAAGGAAAGCTCCCCTACGAATTTTTGAACGAATCAGAAACAGTGCCTCGAATAAAAACCGCCAGGGGTTTAGTTACACCAACTGAAGTTTCTTCAGAGATAATAAAAACCCTTTTAGAAAGAGCGACGGCAACTTTTGAAGATGAAGTGGATGGCGCAGTCATAACCGTCCCAGCTCACTTTGACGATTCGCAACGCCAGGCGACAAAAGACGCGGCAAAGCTTGCTGGATTGGATGTTTTGAGGCTTATTAATGAGCCGACCGCCGCGGCCTTAGCATATGGGCTAGATTCTGGACAGGAAGGCTCGGTTGTGGTCTATGATTTGGGCGGGGGGACTTTTGACGTTTCTTTATTGCGAATGGAGAGAGGACTATTCAGGGTGCTTGCAACCGGGGGAGATGTTTCATTAGGAGGGGATGATTTTGATTCGGCGATATGCGAGTGGGTTATTGACTCCTTTGAGATTGAGGACACGATCTCATCAGATGAACGACGAGCAGTGTTGCTTGAAGCCAGGATAGCAAAAGAAAAGTTGGTTGACTCTGAATTCGAAGATCTTCGCTTCAACTTGCAAGGGGTAGACTGGCAAATCAGGCTGACTAGGGACATCCTCGAAGGGCTCTGTGAGCCACTAGTAAAAAATACGTTGGATATATGTAAGCGGGTCGTTAATGACGCAAAGATGCAAATGAAAGATATCGATAACGTTGTATTGGTGGGTGGTAGCACGAGAAGCCTTATGGTGCGAAAGGCAGCAGAATCTTTCTTTGAAATAAAACCTCTTTTTGACATCGATCCTGAGAAAGTGGTTGCCATTGGCGCAGCGATTCAAGCAGATCTGCTAATAGGGAATAATCCTGATTCTGAAGTTTTGCTTCTCGATGTTCTGCCTCTTTCGCTCGGGCTAGAGATGATGGGGGGTCTTTCTGAAAAAATTCTGACACGGAATACTCCAATCCCCGCGAATCAAATGAGAGAGTTCACCACTCAGAAAGATGGACAAACGTCAATGAAGATTCATGTGGTTCAGGGTGAAAGAGATATGGCTTCAGACAATAGATCACTTGCTGAGTTCGATCTTAAAGGGATTCCTCCCTTGGTTGCCGGAGCAGCTAGAATTCAGGTGATGTTTGAAGTCGATGCCGACGGCCTTTTACTCGTCTCAGCTAGCGAAGTCACCTCTTCTGTTAAAGCAAGGATTGAGGTTAAACCTACTTATGGCTTGACTGAGAAAGAGATAACCCAAATGCTGGCGTCGTCTTTCGAGATGGCAGAAAAAGATGCTAGCGCTCGAATGTTAGCTGAAGCCAGGGTAGAGGCAGCTCGGGTGGTGGAAGCGCTGGAAAGTGCTTTAGAGAAAGACGCACATATTCTAAACGATGAAGAAGCAGAGTCTTTGAAACTTGGCTTGGAAAAGCTGAAAGCTATTTCAACAGGTGGAGATTACAGAGAGATAAAGGCCGGAATCGATTTGTTGGGCAAAGCAAGTGAGGAGTTCGCGGCTTTAAGAATGGACATGGCGATCAATCAAGCTCTCGCCGGTCAGAAAATTACGGAAATTGAAAGAGATCTATAAGGAAAAAATACTTGCCAAGGTTAATATTCCTGCCGAATGAGGAACGTTGCAAAGACGGGGCTGTCATAGAGGCGCCCGTTGGCGCTAATCTGATCGAGGTAGCCATGGAGAATGGTATCGATATTGAGCACGCCTGCGAGATGTCTTGTGCGTGCACCACATGCCACGTGATTATTAGGAAGAATTTCAACTCGCTTGAGCCATCCAGCGAAACAGAGGATGATTTGCTTGATAAGGCTTGGGGCCTGGAGCCGGACTCGAGACTCTCTTGCCAAGTCCTGGTCGGTAATGATGATTTAGTCATTGAAATTCCAAGGTATACGATTAATCAGGTTTCCGAAAACCATTAGGAAAATTGTATGAGGTGGATTGACACCAACGATATTGCTTTAGATCTTCTGGAAAATTTCCCCGAAGTAGATCCTCTTTCGATTCGTTTCACTGACCTTCGGGCGTGGATTGTTAATCTTCCTAAGTTTGATGATGACCCTAACAAATGCAATGAGAAAATACTCGAGGCAATTCAAATGGCTTGGATAGAAGAATCTAACTAGCGCTGAAATTCTCGCCGCGTATAATCTCTGTCTTTAAACTTACCACCCCTTGGAGAAATTTAAATGGCATCAGAAATGACTTTTTCGATAATAAAGCCAGACGCAGTCAAGAAAAATAAAATTGGAGAGATTTTAAATCGGTTCGAATCAGCGGGCTTAAAAATCGTAGCAGCTCGTTTAGAGCATCTTTCCATAGATAAGGCGCAAGGGTTCTACGCTGAACATCAGGGTAAACCTTTCTTTGAAGATTTAGTAAAATTTATGACTTCGGGCCCCTGCTTATTGCAAGTGCTTGAAGGCGAAAACGCAATAAACCTTAACAGGGAACTGATGGGTGCTACAAACCCTCAAGAGGCCAGTGAGGGGACCATTCGAAGAGATTTTGCAGAAAGCATTGATGCCAATGCAGTTCATGGATCGGACTCGCCTGCTTCCGCGAAAAGAGAAATAGAATTTTTTTTCCAGATCCAGGAAATTAGCAGTCCGTGATAGACGTCAGTTTGTCTCACGAGAAGACCAATTTTCTCGGCTTCACAGAAAGGGATTGGATACAACTCCTTGATGAGCGGGGCTATAAAAAATTTCATGCTGGGCAGATCATGAAGTGGATTCATCATCGATTCATAAGTGATTTCTCCGAAATGTCTGACATAGGCATGAATCTAAGAGATCACTTGTCTATTATCGGCAACTTAAAAGAGCCTCTAGTTAAAGAAGAATTTGTCTCCACTGATGGGACGCGGAAGTGGCTGATAGAGTCATTTTCGGGAAAATTGTTTGAGTTGGTATATATTCCCGAAAAAAGTCGAGGTACGCTTTGTGTCTCCTCTCAGGTTGGCTGCGCGCTCAAATGCGACTTTTGTTCCACTGGAAAGCTTGGTTTTAGTAATAACCTGACCGCCGCGGAAATAGTGGGCCAGATTAGGGTTGCTATGCGAAGGCTCGCTGAAATCTTTCCCAATAACAAGAGAAGGGGTGTGTCCAACATAGTTTTTATGGGGATGGGAGAACCGCTTTTAAACTTGCCTAATGTTCTGCCAGCTTTAGAAGTTATTAGATCAGATTTGGGTTATGGAATCAGCAAAAGAAGAGTGACCGTATCGACTTCTGGGATTGTTCCTGCGATAGGTGTCTTGGCGGACAAGGCAGATGTTTCTTTAGCTATTTCGCTGCACGCTCCTAACGATCGATTGAGAGACCGCCTAATGCCTTTGAATAGGAAATATCCGATTTCGCTTCTTTTGGACGCCTGTCGTGCTTATTCGGAAAAATTCCCCCAAAAAAAAGAGATCTTTGTGGAATATACTTTGCTTGAGGGAGTAAATGATGGTTACGAGCACGCCAAAGAACTAGCCTCAATTCTCAAAGATCTTAGGTGTAAGATAAATTTAATCCCATTTAATCCTTTCGCGGGTTCGACATTTAAGCAACCGTCCTTGCGTCGAGTTCGAGAATTTCAATCTGCCTTGGTTGCAAACGGTTATTCTGTTACTGTTCGGGCTACTAGGGGCAATGATATTGCAGCAGCTTGCGGCCAATTAGCTGGGCGTTTGGTTGACCAAACAAATAGAAATCCAAAATATAGAGAGATCGATTTAAAAAACATCCAAGTTTAGATGTCTAGATACGGTTCTGGGCAATTAGGTGCGATCTCAGGTCTAGCGGCATGCGTTTTATTTCAGACAGCAGCAAGATCTTTTTCCCTAGCGTTCATGTTGAGAAAGTGAGCCATAAGAAAAATGTCGGAAAAAAAAGAAGGCGAAATTATCGAGGATCTAGATGCTAGCCTCACACCATTTTATGGAGAAGATCTAGGCACAAAAAATGTCTCGAAACTCCTGGTAGAGGCCAGGCAATCCTTGAACCTATCTCAAAAAGAAATTGCTGATCAATTGTATTTAACCAAAACCCTAATCCAGCAATTAGAGGAAGGAAGATTTGGAGAGCTTCCTACCAAAGCTTTTGTAAAAGGATATCTGAGATCCTATGCCAGAGTTGTAGGACTATCTGGTGACGTCCTTATTCAAAGGTTCGAAGATGAGGAGAACGAGAAGACATCTGTTTCAGAGCCTACGTTACCAGCAAGCAGAAGCTCGAAGCTGGCTTCATTATCAATTACCGGTCCTGTAGCAAAGACAGCAGCACTGGGCATCAGTGGTTTTTTCTTAGCGGTCGTCACTGTTTGGTTTGTAGTTCGAAACTCTAATAACCCCGAGGAAGCACCTTCATCTCTAAACGCACCTAATAGAGAAGAGATAGAGATCGGGGAAATAAGTCCTCGTAACCTCGAGGGAGATCCGAGTTTGGTTTTAAGTGAGCTGGATTTAGACGTCCAAAAAATTGAAGCCTCTGTTCTAGAAAACGGACTAACAGAAAAGAACTATCTACAGGAACCGCAACTCGAGGAACCGCAACTCGAGGAATCGCAACTCGAGGAACCGCAACTCGAGGAACCGCAACTTGAAAAAATCTCTGAGAAGCAAAGTACAGTTCGAGCTTCTGAGGAGGAATCGAGGATATCTGAAGAAAGCGATTCTGAGTCTAAAATAAGCGAGCGAGTAAATTTTGAGAGGATAGTATGGGACGGGAAAAGCTCAATCTTCATCACGACAGATGGTTCGGATGAATTGAGAATGGTTTTCAGAGACGATTGCTGGGCTGAGGTAGATGAGGAGGGGTTAGGTCGCATATACAACGACCTCAACGTCGCTGGCGATGAATTGACCATAACAGGACGAAGTCCTTTTAAGGTGCTTCTTGGAAAGGCGAGATCGGTAGATGTTATTTACAATGGAAAGGCAGTGGACCTAGAGCCTTATATTGCATGGGATCAAACAGCCAAAATAAGATTGACAGACTGATTCATCCGTAGGGTTTTTTTAACGATGAAAATTCAAGCCGTAAGAGGAATGCAAGATTTATTGCCCGAGAAAAAAGCAATATTTCGGTTAATAGATGAGGCAGCTCGAAGCGCGCTGCAAAGTTACGGTTATAAAGAGATTGGATTACCGATCATTGAGGAAACTGGTCTCTTTGAGAGACTTGTAGGAAGAGCTACTGACATCGTCGAGAAAGAAATGTATACCTTTCAGGATAGGAACGGCGAAAGTATTACTCTCAGACCAGAGGGCACTGCGGGGTGTGCAAGATTTGCTGAGCAAAATGGACTGCTATTTAATCAAATTCAGCGTTTCTGGTATCAAGGACCAATGTTTCGCTATGAAAGGCCGCAGAAGGGACGCTACAGGCAATTCGAACAACTTGGCGCGGAATGTTTTGGAATTTCCACTCCGGATATAGACGCCGAAATTATTCTTTTAAATGCGCGTATATTCAAACTGCTCGGTTTAGACAGTGATATAACTCTAGAGTTAAATAGCCTTGGGAATAGCGAAAGTAGAAAAAGTTTCAAATATGATCTGGTGGAGTATTTAACCAAATATAAAAGCGATCTTGATATCGATAGTCAGCGACGACTGATCTCTAATCCACTGCGTATCCTGGATAGTAAAGATCCAACTACTCAAAGTATAATGGCAGAGGCTCCAAAGTTATGGGAGTATCTGGACAGTGAGTCAAGGGGTGATTTTGAATTACTAAAGACTATTCTCAGTGAATGTGGTTTAGATTTCGTATTGAACCCAAATATCGTTAGGGGACTTGACTACTACAATAAGACCGTTTTTGAGTGGACTACTAAACTTTTGGGCGCTCAGGCGACTGTCTCTGGTGGAGGACGTTACGACACCTTAGTCAAGCAATTGGGCGGACGTGACACCCCTGGCATTGGGTTTGCTGTAGGTTTAGATCGATTAGCACTTTTGTTAGAGCAAAAACCATATGAGGTTAAGAAACCAGATATATACTTTGTGTCACCGGAAATGAAGCACCGAAGCCAAGTTCTTTGCATCGCTGAAAAACTAAAAGACAAGGTTCCGAGTCTCTCCATAATAGTCCACTGTGGAGAGAGTAAAATGAAGGCGCAGATGAAAAAAGCAGATAACTCAGGTGCACGAATAGCTTTGATTTTAGGAGAGGATGAATCTTCGGATGAGAAAATAAGCATTAAGTTCCTGAGGGAAACTTCAGAGCAAGTTACCATTTTACAATCCGAGGTCGCGGAATATTGTTCGAAATATTTTTGTAAGGAGGATACGTTTGGTTGAGTCAGATGAGGAACAATTAGAGGTTCTCAAAAACTGGTGGAAAGAAAACGGTCAATCAATTGTTATTGCCATTGCCTTGGGTCTTTTTGGATTTTTTGGATTTCAGTCATGGCAGGCAAAGATCAAGAGCTCTGGAGAAAATGCGTCGGAAATCTACCAACAGCTTCTTGATCTAAATTTGCAAGAGACAGCGAAAAAAGACGACGCCGTTTTTGAGTTGGGCAAGAAACTAAAAGCTGACTACGAAGGTAGTATTTATGCTGTTCTGGGTTCTTTGGTCATCGCAAAAAAATATATTGAAGCAAACGATCTTGAATCGGGGATAGACCAGTTGCGATGGGCACTTGATCAGGACCGTGGTGATTCTATAGAAGACCTCATTAGAGTTCGTCTCGCTAGAGTGCTCGCGGCGTCAAATAAGTCAGAAGAGGCTTTTTCGATTTTAGATAATCACGAACCGCAAGCAGCCTATATTTCAACTTTTGAAGAGACCAAGGGTGATCTATTTATTCAGATCGAGGATTTAATCTCAGCAAGAGAGGCTTATCAGAAAGCGATCACGAACAAGAGAGACGATCAATCCTTGGCTTTGCTCGAGTTAAAACTGGCAGATATCCCTTTACAGAAAGAATTTTTTGATGATAGCGGCCAAGCAAATAAAAAACCGGAAGGCGGACAATAATGATGCCAAGAATGCTTAGAGTAATTAGTCTAGCGATTTTTGCAGCTATTTTCTCAGGATGCTCGTGGTTTGGCGACGATAACGAGCCAATCGAAATCAAGCCGAATCCGTTGCCTAGGATAAAGCCAGAGATCTCCTTGAATACGGTTTGGAGTAAAAAGATCGGAGATGGAGTCAGTGAAAAGGCTCTCCGAATTGAACCAAAGATTCAGGGAAAACGCATCATCAGCGCGTCTCCCGACGGCAAGGTGAAAGCTCATCTTATTGATTCAGGTAAAGAAATATGGGCTGCCGATATCAGAGATTTTTTTGAAGAACAGGATTTTTCTGGAGGACTTTCAAGAAACTTGGATATCTTAACTGGCGGAGTAGAGGCTGATTCGAGATTTGTTTTTGTATGCTCCGCCTCTGGTTATTTATTCGCTTTGAATCAGATCGACGGATCCTTTGGTTGGAAAGCGTCTATCAGCAGTGAGAGCTTAGCACCGCCCAAAGTAGATAATGATCTTGTCGTTGTTCAGACCATTGATGGAAAAGTTGCAGGATACGGTACTAATGATGGGAGTAAAAGATGGGAGTATGCAGCAAAAATCCCACCCCTGACTTTACGAGGGACCTCAACGCCAATGATTTACGATGATATCGTTATTGCTGGATTTTCAAACGGGAGAATAGCCTTCATAACCAGAGACGATGGTCTCGCGGCGTTTGAACAAATTGTTGGGATTCCAGAGGGCGTCTCTGATTTAGAAAAGCTGGTTGACCTTGACGGTGAAATGGTTATCGAAAATAACGTTTTATATTTAACAGGTTACCAGGGAAAACTAATTGCAATAGATTTAAGAGCTGGCGAGATTCTATGGGAGAAAGAAGCCTCGAGTTTAGCTGGGGTCAGCTTTGGTTTTGGGAACGTATATCTAATCTCCGCCGATGGGAAAGTGATAGCGTATAACGGGGTTAATGGAAGAGAGGTCTGGAGGGTAGAGGCTCTTCTCAACAGGCAGTTAAATGCTCCTTTAGTTATAGGTAGTTATTTGGCATTTACAGACTTCGAAGGTTACCTCCACCTTTTGGCTCAGTCAGATGGTCGCTTTGTGGCGCGAAAGAAATTAGACAATCGCGGTGTTGGCGCACGCCTCCTTCAACAGGAAGGACGAATCTACGCTTTGGGTAATGGTGGCAATCTTGCTGTCCTAGAAATTCGGTAAGGTCTAATCAATGCTTCCTGTGATCGCTTTGGTGGGCCGTCCTAATGTCGGAAAGTCAACCCTATTTAACAAGCTTACGCGCACTCGAGATGCTCTTGTCGCAAGCCATCCTGGGCTTACTCGGGATAGGCAATACGGGAAGGGCTCCGTTGATGATTTCAATTTTTTAGTGATTGACACAGGCGGAATTGTAGAGACCGATGAGGCGATAGATGCTTCTTTGATCTCCCAGGTTAAAAAAGCCATCAGTGAGGCAGATCTCATCTTTTTTTTAGTCGATTCAAAGGAGGGAAGAATTTCAGGTGATGAAAATATAACGAACATGCTCCGTCAAAATGGGGCACAGGTCCTGCTCGTAGCCAATAAGATCGATGGCCAAGATCCCGATTATGTTTCAGGAGAATTCTCTGCCCTAGGTCTTGGAGAGCCGCAAAAAATTTCAGCAAAAAGTGGAAAAGGGATCAAATCATTATTAGTAGACAATGTGGTTCCTTTCTTTGCTGAAAAAAAAGTTGAGGATAACGCAAAACATCTCCAGTCAGGCATCAAAGTGGCAGTGGTTGGCCGGCCGAATGTCGGAAAATCAACCTTAGTAAATAGGTTATTAGGTGAAGAAAGAGTTATTGTTTTTGACGAAGGGGGAACCACTCGAGATAGTATATACATTCCATTCGAACGAGACGGTTGCGAGTACGTGTTAATTGATACCGCAGGCGTCCGACGTCGTGGCAAGACCTCCGAGACCGTTGAAAAGTTTTCGGTCCTAAAAACTCTCGAAGCTATCAATGACGCAAATGTCATAATTTTGATGATTGATGCTCGGACCGGTATTGTAGAACAAGATTTGCATCTTCTCGGACATGTCCTTGGAGAAGGGCGAGGAATTGTCTTAGCAGTCAATAAATGGGATGACATGTCTAGAGAAGTGAAAGAAGATGTTCGTAATCAGATTGACAGACGGCTAGGTTTTATAAAGTATGCAAAGATTCATTTTATTTCTGCGCTGCATGGTTCTAGTGTTGGTGGTTTATATGCGTCTATAAGCCAAGCATATAAATCAGCAACTATTAAAGTTCCTACTTCAATGCTTAATGAAATTCTGAGTAGGGCTACTTTTGAACACCAACCACCAACGGTAAAGGGAAGACGCATAAAACTTCGATATGCTCACTTAGGTGGCAGTAATCCACCAACAGTAGTTATCCACGGAAATCAAACTGAGGATGTGCCTGAGGCTTACCGAAGATATTTAAAAAGATGTTTCATAGATAAGCTAGAGCTCAGGGGTACACCAGTTCGTTTAGAATTTCGTACGTCAAATAATCCGTATAAGGGCAAAAAGAACCCTCTAACAAACCGTCAAAAATTAAAGAGAAAACGAATGATGGACCACGTGAAAAAAAATAAGAAACGGTCCTAACTCTGAAGGAAATTATCCGTTTTAATTAAGGAACTCTCTCGGGTTTACTCGAACATTATTAAGACTTACGCCCCAGTGTAAGTGCGCCCCAGTAACTCTGCCTGTCATGCCTATTTCTCCGATCTTTACACCTTTTTCTATTTTCTCGTATTCATTAACGTTTATTTTACTTAGGTGGCAGTACATTGTAATTAAGCCCTGACCATGATCTAGTAGAACAGTCTTCCCGTTGAAGAAGAAATCTCCGATTTTTGCCACAATCCCAGCAGACGGTGCATGAACGCTTGTTCCAAGTGAAGCTGCTATGTCAATTCCGCTATGAGGCGATCTTGCTTGCCCGTTTAGATATCTCCGTAATCCAAATTCGCTCGAGATTATTCCCTCTGACGGCAAAGAAAAATTAATGTCGATATTTTTCTCTGAGCGGAAACTTTTGAATACTTCGTTCATCTCTCGCTTTTCCCGAAAGATTCTGTCTAGATCTCTTTTTGGAGGATTCACATGATTTTTATTTTTGATTGTCAAATGTTGAATGGGGTAGGCCTTTGGCTTGATGCTAAAGCTGAGACTGCCTTCTTGTGTTTCAATTTGATATTCACCGGGTCCTTGCTGTAGGCCGATGCCCAAAATCGCTAAATTACTGCTTATTTTTTTTAAAACCATGACCTCTTTATTTGCAAATTTGGCCCATTCTGAACTTCCTATGTCGAGTAAAACTAAGCCTCCTGGGAATGGAGAGTTCTCAGGCATTGCGAATACGCTACTAAAAAGAAGATTGAGTATTAAAAACAGATATTTTCTCATGCCTTCTCGGCGGTGAGGACTTGAGCGGTCAAATGCCCATTTGAAAGATTTATATCAAGTTTTTCACCCTCAGAGATCTTATCTGAATCACGGACAATCTTACCGCTGGTTCCTTCAGATACTATCGCATAGCCGCGTTTAAGGGTCGCTAATGGACTTAGCGCTTCTAACTGAGAAGTTTTTTCACTAAGGCTTGCCTGCCGGTTTTTAAATAAGGCAGCCTGATTTTGACTTAATAGTTTTGAGAGCTGGTTCGCTTGCTGGCTAACCTGCTGAATTTTTTGTCTGGGCGACTGAATTTTCCTCTGCGCTAATTTTGAGTTCTTAATCCTTATTAGATTAGTTATCCAAGATAAAATACGCCGCTCGAGGTCGTCTAATCTCTGAGCAAATTCGTTCAGTCGGCTGCTTGGATGTCGAATTCGACGAATGAGATGATTCAATTCATTTTGACGAGTATCCATGGCCCTGCGAGCAGTTCGAATTAGACGATCTCTAGTTTCTGAAATGTCGTTTTTCAGTATATTTGCGTCAGGGGTGATTTGCTCTGCTGCTGACGATGGCGTTGGTGCTCGAAGATCGGCTACAAAGTCAGATATAGTGAAATCCGACTCGTGACCGATTGCGCTAACAATAGGAATTTTGCTATTGAAAATAGCTTTTGCTACCGGTTCTGTATTAAATGCCCAAAGATCTTCTAGGGAGCCGCCACCTCGAGATAAAAGTATAAGATCATATGTTGATTTTCTGTTGTTCGCAGTCTGAATAGCATCGACGATTTGAGGAATCGCTTCTTCGCCTTGAACTTGAGTTGGAATTACTGTCAACCCCAGAGCAGGAAATCTCCGATACACTACCGAGAATATATCTTTTATGGCTGCTCCTGTTGGAGATGTGATTATGGCTATATTTTTTGGAAACTTCGGGATTACCTTTTTTGTCCTTTGATCAAAAAAGCCTTCTTTTTGCAGAGAGGCTTTAAGCTTCTCGAAGGAGCGCCTCAATTCTCCATCTCCTGAAATCTCTAGGGAATTAGTGATAATTTGAAAATCGCCCCTTCCCTCGTAAAGGGTTACTTTGCCGTATAGCACTACCTGTTGACCATTTTTTGGTTCAAAGCCTACTGAGCGATTTTGATTTCTAAACATAGCGCATTTAATCTGAGCTTTTTCATCTTTAAGCGTGAAATACCAATGGCCTGAGGAGGGCCTAGAAAAATTAGAGATTTCTCCCTCTACGTAAAGAAAAGAAAACTCTGTCTCAAGAAGACCTTTAACCGTCTTATTAAGCTCAGAAATAGAAAGAATTTCTCGATTTGAAGATTTCATAGAATTAATCATAACCGAAACACAAGAATTTTCAGAACCCCGTCAGGTATACTAAGTGACTTTGTCGAGGCACAAAACGTGGAGTTACAAAAAGATAAAATTTTAGTTCTTGACTTTGGATCCCAATATACCCAGTTAATTGCTCGAAAGTTAAGAGAAATAGGCGTCTATTGCGAAATCCACTCGCACGATGTTTCGAAGCAAGAGTTCGAAGTGTTTGCTCCGAAAGGTGTCATTCTCTCGGGTGGTCCAGATTCTGCTGCAGAGACGAATCGGCTAGATATCCCCGAATTTTTGTTTACATCCAATGTTCCTTTGCTAGGAATTTGTTATGGAATGCAGGCCATGGCAAAGCAGTTGGGCGGTGAGGTAATCAAGTCAACACAAAAAGAATTTGGCTTTGCAAAGGTTCAAATTGATGCTGAGTCCAAACTTCTCGATTCGGTTCTGGATTCAAGTAAAAATGAAAGATCGCTTGATGTATGGATGAGTCATGGAGATGTGGTTATATCAGTCCCTCCTGGCTTTTCGGTAGTTGGGAGTTCAGCGAATTCTTCGGTGGCGATGATGGCCAATGAAGAAAGAAACCTTTTCGGTCTGCAGTTTCATCCTGAGGTTCATCATACGAAGCAAGGTAAAGCGATACTCGAGCAATTTGTTAAAGCCGTGTGTGCCTGTGAAACCCTTTGGAATCCGACCAACATAGTTGAGGATTTGGTGGAGAAGATAAGAGAGCAGGTAGCCGGGAAAAAAGTTTTATTGGGTCTATCAGGTGGCGTGGACTCCTCAGTGGTAGCAGCTCTTTTAGCTAGGTCTATTGGCGATCAGTTGATTTGTGTTTTTGTCGACAACGGTCTTTTAAGGTTCGATGAAGTTGAACAGGTTCAAAAAATGGTAGAAAAAGGTTTCGGTTCAGGGAGCTCTTTTGATTTGCGCATCGTCGATGCGGAGGATGTCTTTCTAGATCGTTTATCAGACACCAATGACCCCGAAGCAAAACGAAAGATAATAGGAAATACTTTTATTGAAGTTTTTGAAAAAGAAGCAGGAAAGTTGAATGATATTCAGTTCCTGGCTCAAGGCACTATTTATCCTGATGTCATAGAGTCTGCGGCAGGCAAGGGGGGTAAGGCACATCTTATAAAATCTCACCACAATGTAGGCGGGCTTCCTAGCGACATGAGCTTGGAACTGATTGAACCGCTTCGTCAATTATTTAAGGACGAAGTCCGGCAATTAGGAAGGCAGCTTGGGTTGCCCTCGAGCATTATAAACAGGCATCCTTTCCCTGGGCCTGGTTTAGCAGTAAGAATTTTAGGTGAGGTAAAGAGGGAGTTTCTTTCTGTGCTTCGAAGGGCCGACAAAATTCTTATAGATGAATTGCACAACCATGAGCTTTACGAAAAAGTAAGTCAGGCATTTGTCGTTTTCCTTCCAATTAAAAGTGTAGGAGTAGTCGGAGACTCTCGTCGATACGATTACGTCGTTAGTTTAAGAGCTGTAGAGACCCTTGATTTCATGACCGCAACTTGGGCTAGGCTTCCTCACGAATTTTTAGATCTGGTTTCAAGAAGAATAATGAATGAAGTTGAAGAGGTTTCCAGGGTGACCTACGATATATCGAGCAAGCCGCCTTCTACAATCGAGTGGGAATAGAAAAACCAGGGCAACGGGTTATTGATGTCGTTACAGGTAGCCCATGCTTTTTCCCATCTTCGTTTCACCACTATACGATTCCTTTTTAGGAAGACGAGAGCCGCATAGTGTTAGCATTTGACATTATCCCAGACCGGCAATTCCTTGCCGGTTCGGCTTTCTTTTTCCTGATCAAATGTTGCCGGAACCCATGCCAAGTCAAATAAGGGTTAGTCAGATTCCTCTTACTAATTGAAAATGTTGAAGAAAAAGTTTTTCCTCAGGATGGCACGCCGATTGCTTTAATTTTTGGTAGTCGCTAGGGCGACGGTTTGGGTTTTCAAGCTTAAAGATAATTAAATATGAAATTTTTAAGGTTTCTCAGTGTTCTAAGTCTTACGGAAAATCCGCCCTTAAGAAGAAAATAGTTTAAAAAATTTGAGCCCACTTGGCTGGTGCTGTAGATATGTTATGGAAATAAATATAGAGCAAGCATTGCAGCACGGTATTGCTGCGCATAGACAGGGAAAATTGAGTCTGGCTGAACGGTTTTATAGAACCATTCTTCAAGTTCAACCATTCCACGCTGATGCGAATCATAATCTTGGTGTTCTGGCGATTTCACATAATAAGTCTGAGTCGGCGCTTCCCCTTCTTAAGATAGCAGTTAACGAGAATCCAAGAAAAGAACAATTTTGGCTGAGTTATATAAGTGCTTTAGTCATAGAAAAAAAACATCACAGGGCGAAGCAAGCCACATTTGATGCGATGGAGGCAGGAGTAGACAGTAAAAAACTAAAAGACTTATCTAGAGAGTTACCAACTCCACTGGCGGAAGACGTTGTAGAAACACCAGAAATAAAACAAAGGGCTCCTCATAGCCGAAAGATGTTTTTTCCAAATAGAGGCAAGAAAAACGCTGCGAAAAAAAACCGGAAGAATATTAATCCACCCAAGAAATATTTAGACAGATTAATTGGGCTTTATAAAAATGGACTTTATGTCGAGGCAGAGAAACTTGCTTTGTCTATTGTTCGCGAATTCCCTGAGCATCAGCACAGTTGGAATTTGGCAGGTTCGTTGCTTTTAAAAAGAGGTGCTTACTCATCGGCCCTAGGAGTTGCTCAACAGGCGGTGGAGTGTCATCCAGAAAATCCGTACATCCACCATAATTTGGGTTTAACCTTTCAAGCGAATGGAATGTTAGAGCCCGCAGTCTCAAGCATGGGACGAGCAATAGAATTGAAACCAGATTTTTCGGCCGCTCATTACAATTTAGGGAATATCGTGCAAATGCTTGGAAGACTAGAACAAGCGGAGCAGAGCTATGCTCGCTCGATAGCATTAAAACCTGATTACGTTCATGCGCATTACAATCTAGGAAACGTACAACAAGAACTAGGAAGGTTTCATGAAGCAGAGGACA
Source organism: uncultured Gammaproteobacteria bacterium (assembly GCA_913428515.1). GTDB lineage: Bacteria > Pseudomonadota > Gammaproteobacteria > Pseudomonadales > Azotimanducaceae > UBA9659. The sequence goes on from CAJYCI010000007.1 coordinate 28,193, forward strand.
GTTATAGAAAAGCCATCGAACTTGAGGCCGAATTAGCAGAAGGTCACTATGGTCTGGGTTGTGTTTTAGAGGAGTTAGGCAAAATTGATGAAGCTGAAGAAAGATATAGAGCAGCACTGGCTTTGAAACCTAATTTCGCGGAGGCGCAAAGTAATTTAGGTTGCCTTATGTTTGAAAGAGAGGAAATCGGCCCTGCTTTGCTTAGCTTTGAGAAAGCCAATAACTTTAAGCCCGAACTTCGCATAAACCAATTAAGGCTGAAGGTTGCCCGCTCCTCTATTGATCCAGAAAATACTGTTGGTGGGCGTCGTGTTATTACAGTGGCCAATGGATCCAGATTGAATTCTGGTTATGTGATCCTAAAAAGGCCCGTGGAGCGCGAGCTTATTACCCAAGTATATCAAATGGATTCTAGGGAGTTAGATTGCACAAAAGACGCTCGGTTCGGAAAGGGTAAATGTTCAACTGATTTTATTATCTTCGAAGACACGAACAGAATTATAAAAAAAGTTTCCAAAGATTTAGCAGAGATTGTTCGCAACGCCGTTCAAAGTGATGTTTATATTTACGATTCTTTTTTCAACATTCTAAAGAAAGATGGCGGCGCTTCGCGTCATCATCACGTAAAAGCGATCGATAAGAAAATGGGTTTGTCAAAGCAAAAATATAGTCTCGTTTATTACCTCTCGGTAGGAGACCAAAATTGTAGTGAACCAGGATTTTTGAAACTCTACGCTCCTGATGAAAATATTCTTCCATATGATGGAATGATAGTAGTAATGCCAGCCGATCGAAAACACTCAGCGGTTTATTCTGGTGGGAAAGACAGAATTATGATTGGAGTTAATTTTTATAGCTTAGAATTTTAAAAAATAGGTTTAGAAAACTTAGGGGTATCCTATGAGTAAATCAAAAGGTTTATCTGCAGAGGCATTTGATGCTTTAAAGATGCACTTAAATCCTTCAAACAAAGACAACAAACCCAATAATTCGAGAGGTAAAGCAAAAAAGCTTGGTACCACTAAGAGAGTAATAGCTTTAAGTGAAAAGAGTAAGAAAAATAGAAGGAAGTACAAAAACAAGAGCAATGAAGATTTCCGCTCGATCCAAGAAGAGTTTCAAGGTCTTTTAGAGAGATTTAACGCTAAAAAATTCAACGAAACGGAAATGCTCGCGCGTGCTTGCATTAAAAAAAGGCCCTATGATCCATTTCCTTGGAAAATTTTAGGTGCGGTTTTTGGAGAGACAGGCCAAATAGGGGATGCAC